>JBCCSW010000049.1:0-15564 GCA_039199465.1 Pseudomonadota bacterium | reverse complement strand
GGCCTCGGCCCGGGCGACGATATGGCTGGCCAGACAGGCGGGCGCAAAGGCCAGCACCGGCGTTCCCGGCACGAGATCGACGTCGGCGCCGACACGGCTGACGATGCCCGTCGCCTCCAGCCCAAGGCCCGGGCCCGCGATGCCGCCGCGCAACAAATCCTCGGGCAAGAGGCCCTGCGCCCACAGGACATCTCGGAAGTTGAGGCCGGTGGCCCGGACCTCGATCTCGACCTCGCCAGGGCCCGGGGCCGCGCGGGTGTGGGGGCGCCATCGCATGCCGTCGATCCGCCCGCTGGCGTCACGGACAAGCCGCCGCCCGATCGCGTCACGCGCCTCGCAGCCGTCGGGGGCGGCGCCTTCCCGGATGGGCTGGGTGATCATACGCGGCTCGATACGGGGCACGGTCAGGCCGGCCGAAGTGATCCGATACTCCCGCTCGGCGCTTTGTCGCGACAAGGCATCACCGAGCGCGGCAGCTAGGACGTCGGGCTGCAGGTCGCGGGAGACCCCGATGCGCCCGACCGCGATCTGCGGGCGCTCGTTCGCGATGCTGCGCGCCAGCCCGCCGATGCCGGCGCCCACGGTGTCGGCTAAGGCGTCGCCGCCGATCAGCCAGAGGCTGCTGAGTTCCGTGGCGTGTAGGGCCGTCCGGACTGCTTCTGCCGTCGTCGCCAGGCGCTCGGTCGCGGTGCCGGTGGTCGGAGGCAGGACGATCAGCCGTGCCTCGTCGCCCGACGTTTCGAACGGCCCGCCGTTGTTCGCGGCAGATGACGGCGTGGCGATGGCGTCCGGGCCGATCCCGGTGGCATGGCCGCGACCATTGGTGTAGCGGCTGCCATTCAGCGCCGGGTCTGCCACCGTCGGCTGCTGTGTGGAAGGCGCGGGGAAGGCGCTGATCCGCGCCGGTGCACCGCGCGCGCGCAGCGTCTCGGCGAGATCTGCGGCCAGGTTGCCGGCACCCTCGCCATGCAGGATGATCGAGGTCGGCGGCGGCGTGCTGTGTTCGCTGTCAGACGCGCTGGCACTACTGCCATTCCGGGCCGTGTCCGCACCGTCGTCGCCGTGTCGCGTCGCCGGTCGGCCAGCCGTCGCAAGGCACAACTGGCCGAGCGCAGTCGGGTCGGCCATGGGCAGGCGGTGTGTCACCTCCGCACCCGCGCGGCGCAGGAGCGCGCCGATCCCGCCCCTCGAGGCCTCCAGATCGATTGCGTGTCGGGTCGCGCTCGAACCACCGAGGAGCGCGAAGAGCCTGTCGGCGGTGCCGCCCGCAGGCTCCGCCACCGCGATGACCCCGCCCTCGCGGAGCGCGCCGAGTACGCTGGTGAGCCCCGGCCGTGCCATCGCGCGTATTCTGTCATCGGCCAGGACCAGGTCGAACCCGCCCATCGCCGCCGCCTCCTCGACAGTCGCGACCTGCAACGCGGCGGATGTGGGCAAGGCATGCGGGGCAGCCCGCTTGTCGCCCGTCTCTGGATCAGCGACGACGACCCGGTGCCAAGGCGCTGCGGCCGAAATGCGCGCAAGGGCGGCTGCCGTGGGCTTGCCAAGGAGCAAGATCGCACACCCGCCGCCGCCGCCGGCGGGGGCAGAGGTCTCGGCCAGGGCAGCAAGCGTCGTCCAAAGCGCGGCATGTCGGCCATTGGCCTGCGAGGGCGCGGGCAGCGCTGTGCTGACCGCATCGGTCGCGCCTGGGTCGGTCGCGCCGGGGTCGGTCGCGCCGGGGTCGGTCGCGCCGGGGTCGGTCGCGTCTGGGTCGGCCGCGTCCGGCTGGGCGGGTCGCGCCAGCCGCGCGGTGAGCACGCCTTCCAGCGCCAGCAGCCTTGGCACCTCGTCGCCGATCTCCGGCGCGATCTCCGCCAGCAGGGCAACCAGGTTGGCGCGGTCGGGATGAGGCGGCTTGTCGGCAAGCACGCCAAGAGCGCCGTCCGCGGGTGTGACGGCGCCATCCTCGCCAAGCATCGCCACCAGCACCTCGAGCAGGCGCCTCGCCTCGGGTGCCACCACCGTCGTCTCGATACGTCCGTCGGGCGCGGCCAGCGGCGCCACGCAGTCCCACGCGGTGCGCCGGGTGATGGCATCGGCGATCAGCAGCGCCTCGGTCGGTTGCGGCAGCGCATCCGCGACGAGGCCGGCCTCCCGCGCGGCGGTGGCGAGAGCATCCGAACCCGCGACCATGGGAGGTGCCGAGGCATCGGGCGCGGCGATCCAGCGGGTCTGCCAGAAGTCAGGTGCCTCGGCCGGCTGGGCGCGCGGGATCGGGGCCAGGCGAAGGCCGTCGAGCCGCATGGTCCGGCGACCGGCTGCGTCTGCGAGATCGAGCTTGGCCTCGATGCCATAGGGGCTGGCGTGCATGATCGAGACCTGTGCCGAAACCGCTTGCGCCGCCTCGTCCCAGACCGTCAGCCGCCCGATCCGCACCGGCACGAGCGTGGTGCCGGACGGCGGCAGCGGATGACCGCCGTCGGACAATGGCGCGAGCAACGGCAGGATCGCATGGAACGCCGCATCGGTCAGGCAGACCCGGTCGGCCACCATGCTCCCACCCGCAACGGGAACCCCGAGGGTTGCCATACCGACCGACAGGGCATCGCCCTCCGCCCGGTCGCGCATATCCGGCGCCAACTCGACACCCTGAAGCAGCTGGAAGGCCGGGCCGTAGTCCAGCCCCCGCTGAGCGAGCGCGCGATAGACGGTGCCGCGATCGACCGATGTCGCGCCGTCCGAAGGCAGTGGGGCAGGCATTTCGCCGGCGGCTGAGGCGGCCACGCGGACCTGGCCGAGGGCATGCAGCACGAAGGCTGCATCCGAGAGATGCGTCCGCCCCTCTATCCGCACGATGCCCGTCCCGCCCTCGACACTGGTGCGGAGTTCAATCCGCGCGGCCTTGGACAGCACGACCGGGCGCAAAAGGTTGAGATCGGCGATCTCGACGCCAGGGGCCGCCGGCGCCCCTCCACGAGCCCCAGCGCCACCGGAAGCCGCGGCAAACACGCGCCGCCCTGCTTCAAGCGCGATATGTGCCAAGGCCGCGGCAGGCAGGATCGCCTCGTCACCGACGCGGTGATCGGCCAGCCAGGTGAAGCGCTGCGTGTCGATCACCGTCGTCCAAGGACCGGTCGATGGCGTCGGCGAGCGGCCGAGAAGCGGGTCGGCCGGCGTCCCCTCTGCGATGCCGAACAGGTCGTTCACGCCGCTGCTCGGATAGTTGGTCAGGCGCTCGCGATCCCAGGGATAGGCCGGTAGCCCGCCACGATAGACGGCCGCCTGCGGGCCGGCGAAGCGCGCCATGTCGACCTCGGCGCCGATCCCCAGCGCCTCGGCCGCCATCCGCCTGCCGTCCCAGCCGGCGCGCTGATTGTCGTCGAGGCCGGGCACCAGCGCGATATCGGTGGAGGCCGCACTCGCGGTGTCGCGCAGATAGGCCTGCAGAACGGGGCGCGGCCCGATCTCGAGGAATGTCGTGCAGCCGAGACCGAGCAGGGCGTCGACCGCCTCGCGGAAGCGAACCGGCAGGCGCGCGTTGCGCCACCAATAGGCGCAGTCCAGTGCCTCGCCCGGCATCGCCTTGCCATAGGTGGCCGAGACGAAGTCGCGTTGCGACGCGGCGGGCACCAGGCCCACCAGATCGGCGATCAGGCGGCGCTTGATCCGGTCGATCTCACCGCTGTGATACGGATAATCGATGTTCAGTCCCAGCACGGCAAGGCGCCGCGCGCGCGCGAAACGGCGGAAGGCCGCTATGGCCGAGGACGGGCCGCTGATCGTGCTGCTGCGCGGGCTGTTGTCGGCCGCGACCACAAGGGCGGGCCTGCCGGCACCGTTGGCGTCGCCGTTTACGCCAGGCGCCGGCCGTGCGCCCGATGGTCCAGGCTTGTCGTCGCTTGCGGCATGAAAGGCGGCGAGCGCGGCCTCGGTGTCTGCCATGCCCGCACCGACTGCCGCCATGCTGCCGCAGCCGTGGATCGCCTCGAGCGAGCGCGAGCGGCAGACGACGAGATGCGTCGCGTCCTTCAGGCTGAGCGCGCCCGACGCCCATGCGGCCGCGACCTCGCCGACCGAATGGCCGGCGACGGCGTCGGGTACCAGGCCATGGGCGGCAAGGCTCTCGACCTGCGCCACTTGCGCCGCGAACAGCAGCGGCTGGGCGTAGGTGGAGGCTTTCAGTGCCTCGCCGATCTCCGGATCTTCGACCAGCGCCCGAAGATCCGGGCCCTGCATGTCCCGAACAATCCCGGCCACCGTGTCGAAGGCGGCGGCGAAGGCTTGATCGGTTGCGATCTGGCGTCGGGCCATGCCGGGCCATTGGCTGCCATTGCCCGAGAACACGAAGGCGGTCCGGCCGCGCCCGCCGCCCGCGCGGCCACGGATGATGCGATCATCCTTCGCCGCGCCCCCAGCGTGCGCCTTGGCGGCCTTGCCCAGGATGTCGGCCAGCGACGACGGATCGTCGGCCAAGGCGACCAGGCGATGCTCGCGCCTGTCGCGGCGCCAGGCGGCGTCATTGGCCAGGTGCTGTATCTCGGCCGGGCTTGCCGCGGCGAGGCGGGCCGACCAGTCGGCAACCATCGTGCCGAGCGCCTTCTCGCTGGAGGCGGACAGCACCAGCGTTGCCGGCGCGCCCGAGGTATCACTAGACGCACGCGGCGGTGCCTTCACCTGCCGGATCACGGCATGGGCGTTTGCGCCCCCGAAGCCGAAGGCATTGACGGCGGCGAGCCAGGGTTTGCGCCGTTTCGGAATGGTGACGGGCCCTTGCGCCGGTGCGAGGTTCAGCGCTTCGAAATCGATCGCCGGATTGAGATCGTCGAGATGCAGCGAGGCGGGCAGCATCCCGTCATCGAGTGCGATCTGCGCCTTAAGCAGCCCGACGAGGCCCGCGGCAGGCTCTAGATGGCCGACATTGCTCTTGGCGGAGCCGACGGGCAGCGATGCGCTGCGCTCGGCACCATAGGCTTTTCCGATCGCTTCGGCCTCGATCGGATCGCCGACCGGGGTGCCGGTCCCATGCGCTTCGACGAAGGCGAGGTCGTCCGGGCGGATCCCGGCGCCGTCGCGCACCGTCTCCATCAGGGCGCGCTGGCGCTCGCTCGCGGGGAGGGTCATGCCCGTCGTGCGACCATCCATATTGACGCCGGTCGCGACCAGATCGGCGCGCACCCGGTCGCCGCCGCGCTTGGCCAGATCGGCCCGGCGCAGCACCAGGGCCACGGCTCCTTCGGCCCTGACATAGCCATCGGCCGCGGCGTCGAACGCCCGGCACAGGCCCGTGCGCGACAGCATTGTGGCGCGCGAGAAACCGACGAAGGCCAGGGGCGCCAGCAGCGCGTTCACCGTGCCGACGATGGCGCTGTCGCACTCGCCCGCGGCGATCGACTGCTTGGCGAGGTGCAGCGCATACAGCGCCGAGGAGCAGGCGGTGTCGACCGTCATGCTCGGCCCGCGGAGGTCGTAGAGATACGAGATCCGGTTCGACAGGATCGACAGCGTGTTGCCGGTCATGAACTGGGCGTCGATCGCCGCGAGATCGCCATTGAAGCGGTTCGAATGGTCCGAGCTGGACGCGCCGACGAACACGCCCGTGCGGCTGCCGGCAAGGCCCGCGCTGGTCAGTCCCGCATCGTCCAGCGCCGCCTGCACCACTTCAAGCAGCATGCGCTGCTGCGGGTCGAGTTCGGCTGCTTCGCGGGGCGATATCCCGAAGAAGCCGGCATCAAACTCCCAGATGTCATCGACCAGGCCGGCGTGACGGGCATAATGCATGCCGCGGGCGCGCGGATCGGGATGGTAGTAGTGATCGACGGGCCAGCGCTTATTGCCGAGTTCTTGAACCGTGCAACAACCGGAGTGAAGCACGTTTCGAAAATCTTCGACAGAGTTGCAGCCGGGAAGACGCGCTCCCCAGCCCAATATCGATATGGCCTTCATCTTATCGGTCGCGCCTTGCGGAGGGGTACCGCAACAAAGCGCTAAGCCTCAGTGAAGGCAGAGTGGGGCGAGTAGCTGGGCGTCATCGTGCATGGCGATAGTTCTCTTTCCAGTCTACCGTGAAGGTGAGAGGCTTCGTGAACTTTACGCATGGTCAGCGGATAGTAGTGGTTTGGCCTAACAAACGTCGTGGTTAGCCAAATACGGACGATTGGTGAACAAACTCTTTGCCCTGGCAGCACTATGCTCAAAGTTGCATCGGAATCGCAAGAGTTGTGCGGCGCGGGATGGCTTGGCGCCAGCCCGCCGCCTCGGCACCTCCGCCCTTTGCGCCGGCGGTCAGTCCGCGCGCATGCCGCGCTTAGCCGCCTCGCCATGACCCTGGCCGCCCAGGCGTGCCTTCCGCTGGCAGGCTGTGCCGCCGCATTATGCCCAAGCGAGCGACATGCGGGCTGGAAGGTTGTCGGCGGTTCGTGAACAGTTGAGGCGTCCTTGGGTCGCGTGGCCTGCAACATGGAAGTCTGACGTGTCGACAGCAAAGCACCTGATCGTCAGCGGGCGCTGGGACAACAACGTTGCCATCGTCGATCTCGAGGCGGCGCTGAGGCCGGAGAACGATGGCACCGACGCTGCGGTCATCTCGCGTCCGAGGGTGACGCCGGACGTGGATACCGACGGTGACGGCATCCCAGATGCGCCGGCAAGCGGACAGCCCGTTGCCGTGGCTGTCGATGCCGGGCGGCGGCTTGGCTACGTGGTCAATCACTCCGGTGGCGCGACACCTGCCGCGGCCGCGGCGTATCAGCATGGCCATCCCGGGCTGGTGACCGTGCTCGATCTGACGAAGGCGCTCGATCCGGCTCATGACGGCACGCTGGGCGCCGTCGACGCCTTCGTCTCCACCGGGCGGACCGGGCCGGTGGGCCCCGCGCTCGCACCCGACGCGCGCCACCTGCTGGTCAACTGCGGCGAGGCAGCTGAGAGCGAGGATGGCGGCGCCGAGATCACCGTCATCGATACCGAGACGCGCTCGGCAGTGGCGTCGATCGCGCTCCGCGAAAACGCCGATCACCCGGCCGAGGGACCCAGCAAGCACGATGCCCCGCATCCGAGCTTCGGGCGCTATCCAAACCCCACTGGCATGGTGATCTCGCCGCTTCGGGGCGGCGTTGTCTTCACCGGCAACGGGGGTTTCAGCGATATCACGGTGATCGATCTGCAAGCAGGCCTCGCCGGTTCGCCCGAGGCCGAGATCAACCGCGTGGCGATCGAGACCGGGCCCTTCGGCATGGCGCTTTCGGCTGACGGGACGCTGGTCGCCGCGGCTGCGCGCGAGAGCATGTCGACGCCCTTTGAGGGGCGGACCGTGTCGATCATCGACGTGAGCAGGGCGGCCGATGGCGGTGGCGATGCCGAGGTCGCGCGGGTCCGCGTCGGCAGCGACGACCCGGGCGAGGCGACACGACCCTTCGGCGTCGCCTTCACGCCGGACGGCCGGCACCTGGTTGCAAGCTGCTTCCGCTCGAACACGATCTCGGTGATCGACGTGGCGGACGCGCTCGGCGGCAGGCCAGCCGAGGTACTGCGCATCCGCCCGCCCGATCCGCCAGGCGGCCAGGCACGGCCCCGCGGCATCGTCGTCGTCGGGCGCTATGCCTGCGTGATCGGTGGCGCCAAGACGGGACCGGGCAGCAGCCTGGTCTGGCTGCTCGACCTGGAGCGGGGCGAGATCGCCGCCACGGTCACCTCGGTCGGCAACGAGTCCTACTTCCTCGCCGCCTACTGAGGGCTCAGCGCTGCACGACCGAGGGCAGCCAGGTCGCCAGCGCCGGTACCGCCATCAGAAGAACCGTGAAGGCGATGATCAGCAGGAAGAAGGGCATGTTGGCCCGAAAGATCTTCAGCTGGTCCGTTCGGGCGATGCCCGAGGTTATGATCAGGGCGATGGCCAAGGGTGGCGTCAGCTGTCCGATCACCACCGCCATCACCATCAACACCCCGAAATGCAGCAGATCGACGTCGAAGAGCAGCAGCGTCGGCAGGATCACCGGCACCAGCACCGGGATCAGCGGATCCAGGAACATGCCCGCGATGATCGCCAGCACCATCAGCGCCATCAGCCGCAGGAACGGATCGTCGCCCATGACGACAGCGTCCACGATGCCTGCCAGCGCCTGGGGCGCCTGGGCGCTGGAAAGGCTTGAGCCGAGCGCGAAGGAGAGGCTGACGATGATCAGCAACTCGCCTGTCATCTGCAGCGCCGCGGCAATGGCGCGGTAGAGGCCGGCAAGGCTCAGCGTGCGATAGACGACGGTGGAGAGGAGGGCGGCGTAGACGACGGCGAAGGCGCCGCCTTCGCTCGGCGTGAAGACGCCGAGAACCAGGCCGCCGACGATGATCACTGGCGTGCCGAAGGCGAGGCTGGCCCGCCAGCCCGCGCGCCAGATCTCGGCAGCCGAGAAGGCGCCGTGGCGCACCCAGCCGCGTCTGGCCGAGATCACCCCGATACAGAGCATGAAGGCGACACCCAGCAGCAGCCCTGGGATCAGCCCCGCGATGAACAGCGCCCCGAGCGAGGTGCCAGTGACGGCGGAATAGAGGATCATCGGCGAGGACGGCGGGATCAACGGCCCGACGCCCGAGGAGGAGGCGCTGACGGCCGCGGCGACCTCGGACGGGTAGCCCTCCCGCTTCATCGCGGGGATCAGGATGGAGCCGGAGCCCGCGAGATCGGCCGTGGACGACCCGATCATGCCGCCGAAGAACATCGAGGTCAGCACGTTGACCTGGGCAAGGCCGCCCCGCATCCAGCCGACCAGCGCCTTGGCGAAGTCGAACAGCCGCCCCGAGATGCCGCCTGCGTTCATGATCACGCCCGACAGGACGAAAAGCGGCAGCGCGATCAGCGTGAATTGGCTGACGCCCGACACCATGGTCTGCGGCACCATGATCGCCCATTGCCCGCCATAGACGAAGTTGAAGGCGACCGCGGTCAATAGCGCGGCCACCATGGGCACGCCCGCGACCAGCAACACCAGGAGGATAGCAATCGCGATGAGCGAGCCGATCATGGCGCGCGTCCTGCCTTCCAGTCGCGCCAGGCGGTCACCAGATAGGCGATCGCCGCCAGCGCCGGGCCGATGACCATCGCCGACATGAACCAACCCTTCTGGATCTGGAGATAGATCGTCCGGTCGCTGCCAAAAAAGCCCATGTAGTAGACCGAGACGATGGCGAGCCAGGTGAAGATGGCCGCTGCGATGATCGAGCCGAGCAGCCCCATGACATGGCCGAGCCCGGGGGGCAGTCGGTCGATGAAGGCGCCGATCCGTATCGCGGCCCGCCTGCGCACGGCCAGGAACATCCCCGTCATGCCGAGCCAGGGCAGTAGCGAGAGCACCAGCTCGTCGCCCCAAATCAGCGTGCTCGAGAAGGCGTAGCGCCCCGTCGCGTTCACGAAGACGATGCTCACGATGGCGAGGAAGATCGCCACGCCGGCAGCCTCGACCAGCCGATTGAGCGTGCGGTCGAAGGGCGAGGCACCGGCATCGGGATCGGCCATATCGGTGGCGCGGGACGCCTCGGCGATCGCGGCGCCAAGATCTTCCTCGCCGCCGCCGTGCTTAGCGGGTCGCTGCAGCCGGTGTTCCTTCGGGTGGGTGGGGGGGGCCGGCCGGCACCGCCCCGATGGGCAGGTTACTCCTGCGCGGCGGCGATCACGCGCTCGGCCAGTTCGGGGCCGGCCATCTCGCCGACCTTGACCCAGATCGGTCCAGCGGCCTCCTTGAACGCGTCGATGTCGATCTCGTTGACCTCCATGGTCTTCGAGAGCTCGGCGATCAGCGTCGCATCACCTTCGGTGCCCAGTTCGCGGGTGAAAAAGGCGGCCTCCAGCGCGGCCTCCTTCACCATCGTCTGCTGCTCGGGCGTGAGGCTGTCGTACTTGGCGCCGTTCATCACCAATGTCACCGGCGAGTACACGTGGCCCGAGAGCGACAGGAACTTCTGCACCTCGTTCAACGAGCGGTTCTTGATGGTGATGAGCGGGTTCTCCTGCCCGTCGACTGTGCCCTGCTGCAGCGCGAGATAAAGCTCGCCGAAGTTCATGTTGATCGGCTCGGCGCCGAGCATGGTGAACGAGGTGATGCGCGCCGGGCTGCCGGGCACGCGGAACTGCACACCGCTCATGTCGTCCGGCGTCGTGATCGGGCGCACGTTGTTGGTCATCTGGCGAAAGCCCAGTTCGCCGAAGGCCAGCACCTCGAGACCGGCCGCCTCGCGCATGGATTGGCGCAGCTCCTCGCCGATCTCGCCGTCAAGGAGGCGCGCGACGGTCTCGCGGTCCGAGAACAGGAAGGGCATGTCGAAGACCGCCCAGGCGCTGTCGAGCGTCACGGCATCCGAGCCCATCGGATAGACGTCGATCTGCCCGGTGCGGATCATCTGCAGGTGGACGTTCTCGTCACCGAGTGCCTGGGTGTGGAACAGCTCGTGGGAGAAGTCGTCGCCCATCCGCTCCTCCAGGATCTGGGCAAAGCGCTCGGCCATGCGCAGGTCCAGGCCGGTCATCGGGTTCTCGCCCGAGATGCGCAGCGTAAGCTCGGCGGCCGCCGCGCCGGTCGGCGGGCCGAAGGCGAGGCCCAGGGCACAGGCGGATGCCGCGAGCAAGCGGGTCGCGTTGAACATGGTTAGTCCTCCTCTGTCATGCCCAGCCTCTGGGGCCAGGCTTTCGGGCACAGGTCGCCCGTTTTTGGCGCGACGCGCGGCTTCGTGCCGTCACGTCACGATAGTATCGCGGAGAGCGTCGCGATCGAGCTCGACGCCGAAGCCGGGGGCGGTCGGTACGACGATCCGGCCGCCGGCGGGCTGGGGCGGATCGCGGAACAGGACGTGTTCCACCTGCTCCACGCCCAGATGCGTCTCGGCCAGCGTGCCGCCTCTCAGACCGGCCACATGGTGCAGGCAGTAGATCCCGCCGCCACCGGCATCCGAAATCGGCTTGTCGTAGATCTGCGCCAGGGCGGCGACGCGCCGGGTCTCGGTCATGCCGCCATTGTAGAGGCTGTTCGGCAGGAAGATGTCGAGCGCGTCTGCCTCGATGAACTGACGGAAGCGCGCCGAGTGACCGTCCATCTGGCCGGCGGCCACGGGGATCGTGGTGGAGGTGCGCAGCCGTGCCAGGTCGCGGGGATCGTTCCGCCAGCACGGATCTTCGAACCAGGCGATGTCGCAGTCCTCGATCATCCGTGCAAGCCGCACCGCCTGGTCGATCGAGAGGCTCTCGTTCGCGTCGATGGCGATCAGCGCGTCGTCGCCCAGGGCATCGCGCACATGGCGCACGCGCGCCGCGTCCTCCTGGATCGAGGCGGCGACGCCCACCAGCATCTTGAAGCGGGTATGGCCCTGTCGCGTTGCCAGATCGCGGGCGACCTCAACAAGCTGGTCGCGGTCGAAGGCGCCGAAGCCGAAGGTCACGTAGCACTCGGCATGGTCGGCACGCCCGCCGAGCAGCTGTGCCACCGTCCGCCCCTCGGCCTTGCCGATCAGGTCCCAGAGCGCGAGATCGAGGCAGGAGAGGGCGGACTGATTGACCCCGATGGTCTGCCCGCGTTCCGAGACGACAGGCTGTAGCTTGGCGTGGATCGCCTCCAGCGCCCGGGGGTCCATGCCGATCACCGCGGGCGCAAGATGACGCTCGACGATGGCGACGACGCCATGCGGCAGGAACTTCGCGGTCATGCCGGCACCGATCAAGCCGTCCTCGGTCTCGACTTCGCAGACCACCCGGCTCGAACCGCCTGCCGGCTTGTCCACCAGCGGCAGGCGTGTGGGAACGGCATGCACCGACGCCCTCACCGCAGCGATCTTCATGGTGGCTTTCCTTGGCTCCCGCATACGCAACACTCCTCTGGTTCACATGATTGGTGCGCAGTCTGCAACTATTCTGATGTCCGAAGGCGCCGTTCGTCCTGGATGGGGGCGTGGCGGCAGCCTGACGTGAAGAGCCTGCCCACGCATCGTTTCTGCTCGCGATGGCGATGGGCATGGCCCGGTCCTCTACAGTTAGGCGACAGGGAAGTGGTCGTGGATGCTGCGCTGCCAGGTGCGGGGCACCGGTCCGCCTTGGTTTGGGCGCTTACCCAGAAGCTACTCCCGCTCTGGCACGGGAGCGCGCTCTCGAAGCGTGCCGGCAGATCGCGAACGGCAGGATCGGATCGCGGTGCGCCGGCGGCCGAAACCAAAGTCGTTCCGCGATGCCGCGCTTGAACGCGGCTAGAGCAGTCGTGCAGGTTCTAACAACGCTCAGCATGCTGCGCGGCAGACTTCAAAGACGGACGCGTATCTCTTTCCAAAGTTTGGGGATGTGCGGGTCGACACGCTTGGTGCACAGCCGTCCGTCTCGCTCCCCAGGGCGCCCGTCTGGCAAGCCACGCGAGCGGCGATCAACACGCTACCATCGGGCGCAGAGCGGTTTGCGGCGTCGGCAGGGGCGGCGTTGGGCGCTCGTGATCTCCGTCCCTCGCCCAAGCGACAGCGCTTTCGATGGGATCGTTCGACACGGTCCTTCGCGGTTATCGACTGCTCGGGACACCCGAGCGGGTTTTCTTGGACGCAACGATGCAGGCCTTCATAGAGGCACCGCAAATAATCGCCATATTCCGATGCTTCAGGGTGGCGGCTAAGCTTCGGCCGCCTCATCGTCCTTCGGAGAGATCCTACGCCATGCGTCCCACGTTCCGCGCCCTTGTCGCCGTGTTCGCCGTCACGACCCTCGTCTCGGCCTGCGGCGGCGGCAGCACGACCTACCGGCCCGCCTACGATGCATCGCCGCTGAACGATGTGCCGCGCTACGCCCAGGTCGACACCGATGAGGGGCACGCCCAGCTGGTCCAAGCGATGCGCGACATCGAGGCGGTGCCCGACGACATCAAGAAGAAGACCATCTTCTACGCTGCCGAAGTCGCGACACGGAGCGACCAGGCCTATATCGGCGGCACGCTGTCCTACCCTCAGCCGCGCGAAGAAATCGGCGTCATGATTCAGTTTGCTGTCATTGAGGGCAGCCTAGTCTACCGTATCGGCGTGCTCGGCGACAGGAGCGCCACCCGCGCCTTTGGGCGCCGCATTGACCTCCCGCAGCTAGTCGCCACACTCATGAAGAACGGCAACCCCTACTTCCTACCCGCCGAGATGCCCGCCGAGGATGACTTCGACGACGGCTTCGCGATCACCGAATGGACGCTGTGCCGCGACTGCCTCAGCTCCTACGCCACTCGGGACCGGAACCTGCAGCGCTACGCGCTTGAGGCCGAGAAGCTCGCGAAGCTCCCCTTCACGTGGCCAGACCTACGCAGCCTGAAGGAGACGGAGTCACCGAAGAACCTCATCTCCGGCGGCGACCGCGCCGTTGCCGCCGCGCAGCAGGATGGCATCCTGCTCGCCCGCGTTGCGAACGGCCGCGCCGAAAGCGCCGAGGCGAACGACGCCTTCACCCGGTACTACGAGAAGACCGTGATCCCCGCCACACTCCGGGCCCATATCCGCGCCGAGGGCTGCACGACGGGGATGAGCCCCTACCCGGCGATTGAGTTCAAGGGCTACTGGGAAGACTTCGTCGACGAGATGAACGACTATCTCGACTGCCGCGAGCGCGCCGTCCGCAGCTACGATTTCGCCGCCTACAACCGCGACTACCCCAAGCTGCACACGACCGCCGAGCGGCTCTTCGGGGAGACGTTCGGTATCCAGAAGCGCACCGTGCCGACGCCTGAGAGGCAGGCGAAGGCCATTGACCGCCAGCTCACGCAGGCCTCCAAGCGGCTCGACGAGGGCTACCGCGTCCTCGACAAGATCGCGGAGAATGCCAGCCACAAGCGCAGGATGGCCGCGCTGCGCCAGCAGATGTTCGCGCAGGTTCAGACCGATTTCGCCAACGACCTGAGGCAGATCGAGAACAACCGACCGATCGCCACGTCCGATGGGCGCGTCACCACGGTGGGCACACGGGCCGCATCTGCCGCGAGCAGTTCGGGGGGGCGCGCCTCCGGCAGGGCGCTGACCCTGACCCGCGAACCGGCAAAGGACCGCGTGGATGTCCGAAAGCAGGAGCCGCTTGTACCAGTCTTCGGACGTGGCACGAATTGCGTGCGGCTGCCGGGCGGGTCTATCGGCTGCGACGAAGGGTTCGTGGGAAGCGAAGACTATGTAGACACTTGGGCACCGAAGCGGTCGACCCCGGCTACGGTCGGTGTCGTCCCACGGTAGGGCGACGCCTTCTACTCGCGTGCAGGCCAGCAACGATCTGAGAGAGCCGTCTGCCCCGGCTGCCTTGCCAGTATCGCGTGGCGCTTTCGACCCGATCGCCAGCGCAGAGGCTGTCTAGCCGAGCAGCCTTTCCTGCGCCATCGGCGCCAGTGCCCAGCAGGTCGAGATAGATGCCAGCGAGAAGTCGGAGGTAAGGGCTCTCAACTGAACCTGGCGGCGCGAACGCACGGCAGGCCCCGTGTCGCGATCGCGAAGCGGAGCGCATGACTGGCGGACTGTCTGGCAAGCGCGTTCTGGCGCACCCGCCACACCGCTGAGGTGGCCGGTCGATAGGGGTCAGAACCAGCTTAGACCGGTGCCGACCTAAGCAGCGCGACCGGCACGAACAAAAGTGCTCGTGCCGGTCGCAGGGCGTCCGGCTGAGCTTAGAACTTATAGCTCAGTCGGCCACCGATCTGCACGTTCTGGAGATCGCCGAAGCGGCCGTAGCCGAGGTCAATGCCCGCCTCGAACGGCCCAGAGGCGATCCCGAGGCCGGCCGAGGCCCCGAGGCCGACGGTGCCGAGATCCGAGATCCCGCCATCCTCGCGCACGAAGTCCCGCTCGTTGCCGAGGTTCATCGTCAGATCGACACCGAAGCGGGGGGCAAGGCTCGCCTGTCCATCGAGGATCGAGAAGGTTCGCGTCACGCTCGGACCGGCGCTGATCGTCAGCCGGTCGGTCGTCGTCGCGGCCACATCGGTGCCATCGGACAAGGTGAAGCCGTCGCGCTCGATCCGGCTGTAGCTGATGCCGAGCCCCGGGGTGACCTGCCAGCCGCCGACGTCGAAGCTGCGGCTGAGCCGCCCCTGGATCTGGAAGGCATCGGCCGTGGTATCGCCATCGCCCGTCACGCCGTTCTGGGTGATCAGCGTCTCGATATCGCTGCGCGTGTAGGCGACGACGGCGTCGAGGCGAAGGCGGTGGGGCAGCTGCAACTGGCCGAAGGCCGTGATGCCGAAGCTGTCGGCCGTGTTCTCAACCGCCGGTCCCTCGGCCTCGGCATGCTGATAGGCGAGGTTGAGGCCGAGCGTCAGGTTTTCGTTGACCAGATACGCGGCGATCGCGCCGACCGAGATGGTATAGCCGTCCTGGTCTGCCGCAGCGTTCTCGTCGACAAAGCCGCCACTCACGCGCAGCTCCAGCACGACCCGTTCGTCCGACAAGAATCCCGGCAGCGGCCCCGCCTTGCCGGCGGTCTGCCGACGATACTTGGCAAGGCTGAAGCCCGCCGCGAAATTCGCTGCCGTGCCGCTGGCCGAAAGGCCGGGAAGGGCCGCGAAGGCACTATCGTCTTCGCCCTCGAGAAGCCCGGTGACGAGGAGCCGAAACCCT
>JBCCSW010000048.1:0-15669 GCA_039199465.1 Pseudomonadota bacterium | reverse complement strand
CCCGAAATTCACGTTCATCGGCTGGAAGGTCGCCGCGTCGGCGCCGCCGGTGATATGGCCGATCAGCGCGCCCATAGCCGTATCGGGCGGGGGCGGTTCGACCGGGCGGCCCAGGCGTTCGGCCGCGGCGAAGCGACCCGCCAGCATCCCCATGGCGCCGGATTCGACATAGCCCTCGACCCCGGTGATCTGGCCCGCGAAGCGCAGCCGGGGCATTGCCTTCAGGCGCATTGATCCGTCCAGTAGGCGAGGGCTGTTCAGGAAGGTGTTGCGGTGGATGCCGCCGAGGCGGGCGAACTCCGCCTGCGCCAGCCCCGGGATCAGGCGCAACACCTCGGCCTGCGCGCGGTAGGTCATTTTGGTCTGGAAGCCCACCAGGTTCAGCAGCGTGCCGAGACGGTTTTCGCGGCGGAGCTGCACGACGGCATGGGGCTTGGTCGCCGGGTCGTGCGGGTTGGTCAGGCCGACAGGTTTCAGCGGCCCGTGGCGGAGCGTCTCGCGACCGCGTTCGGCCATCACCTCGATCGGCAGGCAGCCCTCGAAATACGGGGTGTCGCGCTCCCACGCCTTGAACTCGGTCTTGGGGGCCGCGATCAACGCGTCGATGAAGGCCTCGTACTCGGCGCGGTCCATCGGACAGTTGAGATAGGCGGTGCGCTCGTCCTCGCTCTCGCCCTTGTCGTAACGCGACTGGAACCATGCTGTCGTCAGATCGATGCTGTCGGCATGGACGATGGGCGCGATGGCGTCGAAGAAGGCGAGGCTCTCCTCGCCGGTCAGCGCTGCGATCGCCTCGGCCAGCGGTGCCGAGGTCAGCGGGCCCGTGGCGACGATCACGCTGTCCCAGTCGGCAGGCGGCAGGCCCGCGACCTCGCCCCGCTCGATCGTGATCAGCGGCTCGGCGGTCAGGCTCGCCGTCACGGCGTCGGAAAACACGGCGCGGTCGACGGCCAGCGCGCCACCGGCGGGCACCGCCGCCTCGGCGGCCGCGGCCATCATCACTGAGCCGGCAAGCCGCATTTCGTGATGCAGAAGGCCCACGGCATTGGTCTCGTGATCGTCCGAGCGGAAGGAGTTCGAGCAGACCAGTTCCGCGAGCCCGTCGGTCTGATGGGCATGGGTGCGCACGGCGGGACGCATCTCGTGCAGGATGACCGGCACGCCCTGGCGCGCGGCGGCCCAGGCGGCCTCGCACCCCGCCATGCCGCCGCCGATGATATGGATCGGATCCACCATGGCTGAGCGCTTAGGAAGGCTGCCTTCATCGGTCAAGCGATGACGATGCCACCATTGCGGCGGCGGCGAGCCCGCGCGACCTGCACATCCGCAGCCGACATAAGAAAGGGCCGAGCGATCGTGTCGCCCGGCCCAAGAAACTCAGCGCATAGACGCCGTCAGAGTTCGAGGAAGAGCCCCACGATCACGAGGCCAAGGAAACCCCAGATCGCGATGTAGGCACCGCCCAGAACAACCTGGCCAGGCATCGAGTGCAGGTCGCGCTTCACCTCGGCGCTGGCTTCGCCGACCGAGACATGGATGTCGGTCTTGAAGAGCTCGGTCCCCTTCAGGCCCGGGCGGCCGTTATGCGCCTTCGCCTCGACATGGCCGTTCTCGATCCACGCCGCGTCTTTCGACCGCGCCTTCGGCGCATCCGTCTTTTCCGCCGTTTCGATCAGCGCCTCTGCGCCCGTTGCGATATTCATGGCCCCCTCCCAGGTCGCCGATACTGCTGCCTCTGCCGGCGGGGTGCTGCTGTCCCGCCGATCGGTTCAGTCACAGGTAGCGACGCCCATGCGGCGTCACACACCCCGTGACGAAAACGCGATAGATGTTTAATTGGTACGAAAAGCGGAGAAGACCATGGCAAAAGAGCATGATGCGACGACGGATCTCGCGCCGCCCCCGCGGCTGCGCGACCTCGCCGATCGTGCGCAGCGCCATCCCGAAAAGGCGCATCGCAGCTCGAACGCCAGCCCGAAGAAGCCAGACTGGATCCGGGTCAGGGCGCCCAACAGCCAGGGCTATAAGGATACGCGCGACGTCATTCGCGAGCACCGCCTGGTGACCGTCTGCGAGGAGGCGGGCTGCCCGAACGTGGGAGAGTGCTGGTCGCAGGGCCACGCCACGATGATGGTGATGGGCGACATCTGCACGCGCGGCTGCACCTTCTGCAACGTTGCGACAGGTCGCCCCGAGGCGCTGGACGTGTTCGAGCCGGTGCGCGTTGCCGACGCGGTCGAGAAGCTGGGTCTGAACCACGTGGTGATCACCTCGGTCGATCGCGACGACCTGCCCGATGGCGGCGCGAGCCATATTGCCCAGACGATCCGAGCCGTGCGCCGGCGCAATCCCGAGACGACCATCGAGGTGCTGACGCCCGATTTCCTCAAATGCCCCGAAAGCGCTTTGGAGACGGTGGTCGAGGCGCAGCCCGACGTCTTCAACCACAACCTGGAGACGGTCCCCGCGCTCTATCCCAAGGTGCGACCCGGCGCGCGTTACTTCCACTCGCTCCGCATCCTGCAGCGGGTCAAAGAGCTCGATAAGGGCATGTTCACCAAGTCGGGTCTGATGGCGGGGCTTGGCGAGGATCGGCAGATGGTGCTGCAGGTCATGGACGACATGCGTTCGGCCGATATCGATTTCCTCACGATCGGGCAGTATCTGCAACCGACGCCGAAGCACCACGCGGTCGCCGACTATGTGACGCCCGAGGGCTTCGCCGATTACGAGAGGACGGCCTATGCCAAGGGGTTCCTGATGGTCTCCGCGACGCCGCTTACGCGCTCCAGCTACCATGCCGGCGACGACTTCGCGCGTCTTCGTGCCGCGCGGCAGGCCCGTCTGGCCTGATCCCGGGCACCTCTGTCCCACAGCATCGCACGACGCGTCACGCAGCCACGCCATCCCCGCGGTCGCCTTGACCCACGGGCGCCCTGCGGTAGAGGGGGCGGAACAGGACGGGGAGACGATGCCGACACATGCGGAAAAGCGCGTGCTGCCCTACACCGCCCAGCAGCTCTATGATCTGGTGGCGGGCGTCGATCAGTATCCAAAGTTCCTGCCCTGGTGCAGCGCCGCCCGCGTCCGCTCGCGCGAGCCGCTGCCCGAGGGGCGCGAGCAGGTCGACGCGGACCTCGTGATCAGCTTCAAGCTGTTCCGCGAGCGGTTCGGCAGCCGCGTGACGCTGGATCCGGGCCGGCTGGTGATCGATGTGGAGTATATCGACGGCCCGTTCCGCTATCTGAACAATCATTGGGAATTCCATGACCGCCCGGGCGAAGGGCGCGCCGAGGTCGATTTCTACGTCGATTTCGAGTTCAAGAGCCGAACGCTGCAGTCCGTCGTCGGCCTGGTCTTCAACGAGGCGATGCAGCGCATCGTCCGCGCCTTCGAGGACCGCGCCGCCGATGTCTACGGCGCGCCTGAGGAAGCGAGCCTCGCCGCGCCGCACTGAGGCACCCGAAGGTCATCATCTCAGCGGAGTTCCAAGCCCGAGGCGAGGGGGTGGGCAGCCGGGCGGTGGCGGCAGCGACCGCTTCTAGGGGGCCAGCCAGCGGCCCTGCCAGCCATCGGCGCCCAGGTCGAAGCGGGCGCGGCGGTGCCCGCCGCTGCGGAGGTGGAGCCAGTCGAGCCGCATCACCGTGATCGGGACGACGGCGAAGGCGTCGCGGCCGTCGCCCTCGATCGACCCGTCGGCCTGTTCCGGCCCCTCGATCATCCGCCCCGGCGTCAGCGGCACGCGATAGATACGCCGGCCCGGTGGCGACAGACGCGCCCATTCCTCGTCTGCCAGCGGCTCATTCGTGACGACCTGCGCCTGGCCCCAGACGCGAAGCTGCAGCTTCGCACGCGGATCCCAAAACAGCAGCGAGACGCGGCCATCGGCCTCGATCTCACCCACCTTGGTCGAGCGCCGATCGGTATGCACGATCAGGCGGCGCTGATCGGGATCGACCCGGCGGAGGATGACGCTGCGCATCTCGGGCCAACCCTGCGCGCCAAGGGTGGAGAGCGAGACTGCGTTGAACGCTGCGCGCTTGTCCGCCGCGCCGCGGGTCAGGCGCGCCCATGCCGCTGCGATCATCGCGGCCAGATCGTCTTCCGGCAGGCCCGGGGCCGACGGGCCAGCGGCGGCCGCCTTCTTGGCCGTGTCCGCGCTCATGCCACCTTGCCCATGTCGCAGAGCCCCTCGATCGCGTGCTGGACGGTCGCGGCCCTGACCTTGTCGCGCCCGATCGGGCCGAAGGCGACGCGCTCGTGCCGGATATCGCCCGATTGCGTGGCCCAGGCGAAATGCACCAGGCCCTCGGGCTTCTCGGCGCTGCCGCCACCGGGGCCGGCGATGCCGGTGACCGAGACGCCGAAATCGGCGCGCGACCGGGTCAGCGCGCCCTTGACCATCGCGCGCGCCACCGGCTCGGACACCGCGCCGTGCTGCGCGATGAGGGCTGCGGGCACACCCAGCATCTCGGTCTTCGCCTCGTTCGAATAGGTGACGAATCCCCGGTCGAGCATGGCGGAGGAGCCGGGTATGTCGGTGAGGCAGGCCGCGATCAGCCCGCCCGTGCAGCTCTCGGCGGTGGCAAGCATGAGCTGGCGCTTGCGGCAGAGCGCAAGCAGATGGCGGGCCAGGCTTTCCAGGTGATCGCCGTCAGATACGCCATGCGCGCGGGCGTCGTCAGATCCAGCCATGGGCCACTCCTGCGGCGAGGGTTGCTGCGGCGGCGGTGATCAGGCCCGCGACGATGTCGTCGGCCATGACGCCGGCCGCGCCTGGCAGCCGCTCGGCCGTGGAGACGGGGGGCGGCTTCAGGATGTCGAGCGCGCGGAAGGCGAGGAAGCCGAACACCACGCCGGGCCAGGGCCAGACCTCGGGCCCCGCGCCAGCCATGGTCAGGCCGATCGAGAGCGGCCAGAAGGCGATCATCTGGCCCGCGACCTCGTCGATGACGACATCGCCCGGATCGGCATCGGGGGTGTCACGGGCGGCGAGGACGCGGGTGGTCGTCCACCAGCCGAGCGCAATGATCGCGAGCGTCGCCGAGATCATCAGCCAGGCGCCGCCGGCCGCGTGCAGCGCCCAGGCCAAACCGATCCCGACGGCGGAGCCATAGGTGCCCGGCGCACCCGGCAGCCGGCCGACCGGGCCCAGGGTGGCCACGGTCTCGGGCCACCCGGCATGGCCGCGGCCAGTGGTCGGGTGCTGGCTGGACGCGGCCCGGCTCATGCCGTCCCCGGCAGGATGACGGTGGCGTTGGCGATGCAGCCCATGCCCTCGGAACGCCCGATGAAGCCCATGCGCTCCATCGTCGTGGCCTTCAGGCCGATACGGCCGGCATCGATCTCCAGGATCTCGGCCAGGCGCGCGCGCATCGCGCCCGCATGCGGACCGATCCGAGGCCGCTCGCAGAGGAGCGTCAGGTCGACATTGGCGATGCGGCCGCCACGGGCGCGGACACGGGCGCCGGCATGGGACAGGAAGACGTGGCTCTCGGCCCCCTTCCACTGCGGATCGGTCGGCGGGAAATGCGTGCCGATATCGCCCTCCGCCAGCGCGCCATAGAGCGCGTCGGAGAGCGCATGCAGCCCGACATCGGCGTCCGAATGGCCGATCAGGGCCGCGTTATGCGGCACCTTGATGCCGCAGAGCCAGACATGGTCGCCCGGTCCGAAGCGGTGGACGTCGAAACCATGGCCCGAGCGGATGTCGGGCAGGGCGGAGGCACCGCCGATGGACGGGGCGTTGCCCGAGGCGAGCGCCTCCTCGGCACGGGCCAGATCGGTCGCGGTCGTGATCTTGAAGTTCTTCGGTGAGGCTTCGACCAGCCTGACGGCGTGGCCGGCGCGGCGGTAGACCTCGGCATCGTCGAGGGCCGGTGGGCCGGCTGCGGCGGCTTCGGCGCGGTGTGCGGCCAGCAGCGTGGCATAGGGAAAGGCCTGCGGGGTCTGCGCCCGCCAGAGGCCGGCCCGTGGCACGGGGTCCTCCGCCAGCGGATCGGCATCATCGCCGGCCTGGCGCCACAGCGCGTCGACGACAGGCTCGGCCGCGATCGCGCCGGCGCCGGCGTCGACCGCCCGGATCAGCCGGGACCAGAGATCGGGCTCGGCAAACGGCCGCGCCGCGTCATGCACCAGCACGACCGATGGCGGGTCGCCCGCAAGTCCCTCCAGCGCCGCGCGCACGCTGTCGGCGCGGGTCGCGCCGCCCGTGACGGGCAGGACGAGGCGGCGATCGTCGATCTCGGCCAGCGCCGCGGCATAGGCCGGCTCATCCCCCGGCCCGATGGCGACGATGATCCGGTCGATGCCGGAGCAGGCCAGCGCATGGCGCACCGTGCGCGCCAGAACGGGTTCGCCGGCGAGCAGTCGGTACTGCTTCGGCACCGGGCCGCCGAGCCGGGTGCCCCTGCCTGCAGCGACGATAACGGCTGCCACGCTCATGATCGGGCCTTTGATGGCAGGGGCGATGGCACGGGCGATGGCGGGTCGTCGTCTCTGACGATTGTCCAGCTAGACGGCACGGCGGGCCTGTGATCTCGGCAAATCGGGCGTAATCGGCGGGCTTGGTTCTAGGGTCGGGCCTTGCACAGCACAAGCGGCCGGGGCTATCGTCCGCGTGTTGCATAGGGATTAGGCACCATGTCGCAACTTGGCGATTTTGGCGTCAGCGGGCCGGTCATCCTGGCGCCGATGGCAGGCATAACGGACAGACCCTTCCGCCGGCTGTGCAAGCGCTATGGCATCGGCCTCGTCGTATCCGAGATGGTGGCCAGCCGCGAGGTTTTGGAGGGCATGAAGAGCGTCCGCGCCAAGGCCGAGCTGGATGCCGACGACGGGCTGACTGCGGTGCAGATCGCCGGGCGCGAGCGCTATTGGATGGCGGAGGCCGCGCGCTTCGTCGCCGACCGCGGCGCCCGGATCATCGACATCAACATGGGCTGCCCGGCCAAGAAGGTGACGAACGGCCTGTCGGGCTCGGCCCTGATGCGCGACCCGGATCATGCGCTGGGGCTAATCGCGGCGGTCGTGGACGCAGTCGATGTGCCGGTCACGTTGAAGATGCGTCTCGGCTGGGACCGGAGCACGATGACCGCGCCCGAGATCGCGCGCCGCGCCGCCGGGGCCGGCGTGCGAGCCATCACCGTGCACGGCCGTACGCGCTGCGATTTCTACACCGGCCGGGCCGATTGGGCGGCGATCCGCGATGTCGTCGATGCGGTCGAGGTGCCGGTGATCGCCAATGGCGACATCGTGGATGCCGAGACCGCGTCCGCCGCCTTGGCCGCCTCCGGCGCCGCCGCCGTGATGGTGGGGCGTGGCGCGCGCGGACGGCCCTGGCTGCCCGGACAGATCATGAGCGTGCTTATGGGCAGGGCGCCCAGCGAAAGCCCCGCCGTCGACCCCCCAGGAAAGGAACGTGTTGCCTTGATCCTCGAGCATCTCGAGGCGCAGTGCCTGCACTACGGCAAAGACCTCGGCCTGCGCACCATTCGCAAGCATCTGGGCTGGTATGCCGAGGCGATGCCCGGCGGCGCGGCCCTGCGTTCACGCCTGGTCAGGGCCTGCTCGGCCCACGAGATCGGCGCCGCGCTCAATGATTGGCTGGCCCGGCATGAAGACGGTGCGACCGCGCATGCCGCCGATACCGGTGGCGCGGACCGGCGGATCGCCGCATGACCCGCGCGCCCTCAGAGGCCCAGCTCTGGAACGCCCTGCCCAACCCTTCGGTCGTGTTGGACGCCAAGGGCAGGGTGCGTGCGGTCAACGCTGCGGCCGAGGCGTTTCTCGCGACCTCCGAACGTCAGCTGGTCGGCCAGTCAATGATCGAGTTGGTCGGCACGACCAGCCGGGCCGCCGGGCTGATCAGCCAAGCGGCCTCGCGCTCGGCGTCGATGGCCGATTACGAGGTCGAGCTGACGCTGCCCGAGAAACCAACGCGGCTTGTCGACCTGCATTGCGCGCCGTTGCCCGACGACACGCAGGGCCTGGTGATCCTGGTGATCCATCCCCGCGCCATCGCCGAGACCATGGACCGCTCGCTCAGCCATCGCGATGCCGCCCGCTCGATGACCGGCATGGCGGCGATGCTGGCGCATGAGGTCAAGAACCCGCTGGCGGGCATCTCGGGCGCCGCGCAGCTTCTGCAGATGACGTTGGGCGACCGGGATCGCGAGCTGACCGACCTGATCCGGTCCGAGACCGACCGCATCTCGGCGCTGCTGGAGCGGGTCGAGAGCTTCGGCATCCACGGGCTAAGCACCTCGATGCCGGTCAACATCCACGATGTGCTGGACCGCGCGGTGAAGTCGGCCAAGGCCGGCTTCGCGCGGCATCTGCGCTTCATCGAGGAATACGACCCGTCGCTGCCGCCGGTGATGGGCGATGCGGACCAGCTGATCCAGGTGATGCTCAACCTCTTGAAGAACGCGGCCGAGGCGACGCCCGAGGTCGGCGGTCTGATCACCGTGCGCACCGCCTACCGCTCGGGCGTCAAGGTGATGACGGCAACCGGCAAGCGCGCCTCGCTGCCGTTGCAGGTCACCATCGCCGACAACGGTCGGGGCGTGCCGGAGGGGCTGGTCGATCACCTGTTCGAGCCTTTCGTGACCTCTAAGAGCACCGGCTCGGGCCTCGGCCTCGCCTTCGTGTCGAAGGTGGTGGCCGATCACGGCGGCACCATCGCCTGCGAGAGCGAGCCCGGCTGGACCCGTATGCGCCTGCGCTTCCCGATCGCCACCACCAAGGACCTGGCTGATTTCGACGCGACCGAGGTGCAGCAGGCTGAAGACGACGCCGGAGAGGGGGCGCAGGCATGACGGTGACGGCCGAGCAGGGGCGCACGGTGCTCTTGGCAGATGACGACCGCGCGATCCGCACGGTCCTCAGCCAAGCGCTGGCGCGGATCGGATGCCGGGTGCGGGCCACCGGCTCCTCGACCGCGCTCTGGCGCATGGTCGAGGAGGGCGAGGGCAACATCGTCGTCACCGACGTGCACATGCCCGACGGCGATGCGCTGGACCTGCTGCCGGCGATCCGCAAACGCCGGCCGGAACTGCCCGTCATCGTGATGAGCGCGCAGAATACGGTGCTGACCGCGATCCGTGCGGCCGAGGTCGGTGCCTATGAGTACCTGCCGAAGCCCTTCGATCTGAAAGAGCTGCTGCAGGTCGTCGAAAAGGGTCTCGGCGATCGCGTGCAGCGCGAGGCGGCCGAGCAGACCGGACCCGCCGATCAGAATTTGCCGATCATTGGGCGTTCGGCAGCGATGCAGGATGTCTACCGCGTCATGGCGCGGCTGATGCACACCGATCTATCGGTGATGATCACGGGCGAAAGCGGGACCGGCAAGGAACTGGTTGCCCGCGCCTTGCATAACTTCGGCAAGCGCGCGCGCGGGCCCTTCGTCGCGATCAACATGGCCGCCATCCCGCGCGAGTTGATCGAAAGCGAGCTGTTCGGCCACGAAAAGGGCGCCTTCACCGGCGCGACCGAGCGCATGGCCGGGCGCTTCGAGCAGGCCCAGGGCGGCACGTTGTTCCTGGACGAGATCGGCGACATGCCGCCCGAGGCGCAGACCCGGCTGCTCCGCGTGCTGCAGGAGGGCGAATACACCAGCGTCGGCGGTCGCGTGGCGCGGCGCGCCGATGTGCGCATCGTCGCCGCGACCCATCAGGATCTGAGAAACCTCATTGCCGAAGGGCGTTTCCGCGAAGATCTCTACTATCGCATCAACGTCGTGCCGATCCGGCTGCCGGCCCTGCGCGACCGGGTGGACGACATCCCCGACCTGGCCCGCCATTTCCTGGCACGGGCCGAAAAGGAAGGCCTGCCCGCCAAGACCTTCGACGCCGAGGCTCTGGAAGCGCTGAAGGCCTATCGCTGGCCCGGCAATGTGCGCGAGCTTGAGAACGTCGTCCGTCGGATCGCGGTGCTCTGCCCAGACGAGGTCGTCTCGGCTTTGGTCCTGGAGACCGAGCTCAACAATCGCGATGCCCCCCATGCGAACGACGATCCGAGCGAGACCGGACGCTCGCTCGGTGCCGCGGTGGAGCTGCATCTGCGGCGGTACTTCCAGCTGCATGGTGAGGGGCTGCCGCCAGACGGGCTGTATGACCGGGTGATCCGCGAGGTCGAGATGCCGCTGATCGCGCTGACGATGGCGGCGACCCGCGGCAACCAGCTCCGCGCCGCCGATCTGCTGGGCATCAACCGCAATACGCTGCGCAAGAAAATTCGCGAACTTGACATTCCAGTCACCCGGGGCAAAAAACTGATGTAAGCGCGCAACAAAACTGCGAGGCGCGTGCCGAATTTGTGTCAATGCGATCACAGGCGCGAGGGGCTGCCTGACGATCGTAGACCGCGAAGACGGTTTGGGGGCAGGGCATCGTGAGTGGCGCCACCACGGCAGATGGCGTGATACGACACGCCAAGCGCAGCAAGCGCCGGGACATGAGCCTTGTGCGCTGGTTGGAGCGCCGAACGCTTGTTCCCCTGATCCTTCTTGGGCCGCTTCTTGCGATCGCCACCGTTGTGGTGCTGGGGCAACGCGACGGCGCGGGTGGCCAGGCGCTGCGCGTGATCCTTCTGATCGACGCGGTCTATCTGGTGGCCTTCGTCACCGTGATCGTGTTCCGCATCCTGACGCTGTTGCAGGCGCGCAGGGCAGGGCGGGTCGGATCGAAACTCCACCTACGCCTTGCCGGCACCTTCGCTGCAGTGGCGCTGATCCCCGCGATCCTGGTCGCCGTCTTCGCCACACTCAGCGTCAATTTCGGCATCGAGAGCTGGTTTTCGGAGCGGATCGGCAGCGTTGTCGGCAACGCGCTGGACGTCGCCCGCGCCTATGAGCGCGAGCATCGCGAGAACATCCGCGGCGACGTGCTGGCCATGGCGAATGACCTGAACCGCGAGACCGCGGGGCGCGGTGGCCTCTCGACACGGCAGTTGAACGACATCGTCCGTCAGCAGGCGCTTCTGCGCGAGCTGCCCGAGGCCTTCGTCTTCAACTCCGACCGCGAGATCATCGCGCGGGGCGAGTTCAGCTACCTGTTCAGCTTCGAGCCGCCGACCGAGGCGGAGCTCGCCCGGGCGCGGACGGGCGAGATCGTGATCACCGGGGACGAGCGCAACAACGAGATCCGCGCGCTGGTCTACCTCACGAACTTCTTCGACGCCTTCCTCTACGTCTCCCGCGATCTGGAGGGCGAGGTGCTGCGCCTGCTGGACGAGACCGAGCAGACTGTGCAGCTCTACGAGCAGCTGGAACGCGAGCGCGGCTCGCTGCTGCGCGATTTCGCGCTGATCTATATCGGCTTCGCGATGCTCGTCATCGCCTCGTCGACGTTGGCGGGGCTCTGGGTTGCAGAGCGTCTGGCCCGGCCCGTCGGGCGCCTGGCGGGTGCCGTGCAGCGCATCGGCGAGGGCGATCTGGCCGTGCGCGTGAAGGAGGAGCGCGGCGGCGACGAGATCAGCTTCCTCAGCCGCAGCTTCAACACCATGGCGCGCCAGCTCTCGCACCAGCGGAGTGCGCTGGTCGCCGCCAGTCACGAGGCCGAACGCCGCCGCCGACTGACCGAGGCCGTTTTGTCGGGCGTCAGCGCCGGCGTCATGGCGTTGGACGGCGATGGCAACGTCAACATGGTGAATGATGCGGCGCTCGAGCTGCTGCGGCTCGATGACGGGGGCGTCCTCGGCAGTACGCTCGGCGATGTGGTGCCGGAGTTTGCGCCGTTCCTCGACACCGCGCGCGAGGGGCCAACGGGCATCGGGCGCGGCGATGTGGGGGTAACGGTAGCTGGGCAGCCGCGGCAGTTCCTGTGTCGTGTCGCGCTGAAGAACCCCGAGGCGCCCGACGAAGGCTGGGTGCTGACCTTTGACGACATCACGGCGCTGGCGGATGCGCAGCGCATGGCGGCCTGGGGCGATGTCGCGCGCCGCATCGCACACGAGATCAAGAACCCGCTGACGCCGATCCAGCTTTCGGCCGACCGGCTGCGGCGCAAGTTCGTCGGTCAGTTGGGCGAGGACGGCACGCAGCTTGAGCGGATGCTGGACGTCATCACCCGGCAGGCCGGCCAGATCCGGCGCATGGTCGATGCCTTCTCGCGCTTCGCCAAGATGCCCGAACCCGTGCTTCAGGCCGAGGATCTGCGCGATCTGGTCCGCGAGGCGGTGCTGCTGCAGGAAGCCGGCGGCCAGGGGACGGACCGGCCGTCGATCCGCTACGACCTGAATATCGGCGAGGGTGAGATGCCGGTCTCGGCGGATCGCGGCATGATCGGCCAGGCCCTGACCAACCTCCTCCAAAACGCCGCCGACGCGATCGAGGGGCGTCGCGAGCGCGATGCGGAGGCGCCGGACGGCGTCATTCATATCTGCGCGGGCGCGACGCAGCGCGGCTTCCGGATCGACATCCTGGACAACGGCGTCGGCCTGCCGGCCGAGGGGCGCGAACGCCTGACCGAGCCATACATGACCACGCGTGAGAAGGGCACCGGCCTCGGCCTCGCCATCGTGCGCAAGATCGTCGAGCAGCATGGCGGCACCCTGAGCCTCGCCGATGCCGAGGGCCGTCACGGCCTGGACGGCGCCATGATCACGCTCCGTATCCCCCGTTCGGCACGACCGAACGCCAGCAAGCAAACCAGTGCAGTACCGCTGAAGCAGAACGCGCCGAGAGAGCGTGCCAGCGCAGATGAAGGGCAGTAACGACCATGGCTGACATTCTGATCGTCGACGACGAAGCCGATATCCGCGACCTGATCGCGGATCTGTTGCGGGACGAGGGCTACGCGACCCGCGATGCCGAGGACGCAGACGGCACCTTCCGTTCGATCGAGGCGGCCGAGCCCGATCTCATCATTCTGGACATCTGGCTGCAGGGCTCGCGGCTGGACGGCATCGAGATCCTGAAGACCGTCAAGCGGGACCGGCCCGGCATCCCGATCGTGATCATCTCGGGCCACGGCAATATCGAGGTCGCGGTCGCCGCCGTGAAGCAGGGCGCCTACGACTTCATCGAGAAACCGTTCAACATGGACCAGCTTCTGGTCGTGGTCGGCCGCGCGCTGGAGGCCTCGCGCCTGCGCCGCGAGAATGCTGAGCTGAAGACCAGCGAGGCGCAGCACTGGCAGATGATCGGCGAGGGGCACGCCATCCAGACGCTGCGCGGCAAGCTCGACCGCGTCGCGCGCGGCGGCAGCCGGGTGCTGCTGTCGGGCGGCCCAGGATCGGGCAAGGAGGTGGCGGCGCGCTATATCCACGACAACTCCGATCGCGAGGGTAAGCCCTTTGTCGTGGTGAACGCCGCCTCGGTCGAAAGCGACCGCATGGAGGAGGTGCTGTTCGGACGCACGCGCGACGACGGCAGCGTGCAGCCGGGCCTGTTCGAACGCGCACATGGCGGCACGCTGTTCATCGACGAAGTGGGCGACATGCCCTACGGCACCCAATCCAAGATCCTGCGTGTGCTGATCGACCAGGCCTTCACGCGCCTTGGCGATGCGGCGACGGTCCGGGTGGATGTGCGCGTGATCAGCGCCACCAACCGCGACCTGATGGCCGAAATCAGGGCAGGGCGGTTCCGCGAAGATCTGTATCACCGGCTGAACGTGATGCCGATCGACGTGCCCTCGCTCGACCGGCGGCGCGAGGACATCCCGCTGATTGCGAACCACTTCCTGGACCGTTTCGCCGCCGAGCAAGGGTTGCTCCGCCGCGTGCTGTCCGACGCCGCCATGGCCGCGCTGCAGTCCGCAGCTGGCCCGGCAATGTGCGCCAGCTCCGCAACATGATGGAGCAGGTGCTGATCCTTGGTGCGGATGCCCGCGTGATCCAGCCCGAGGAGTTGCCGGGCAGCAGCGGCGATACCGACGAGGCGGGCCTTGCCAACCTGTTGTCCAGCGTCGCCTCGCTGCCGCTCCGCGAAGCGCGGGAGTTGTTCGAGCGGGAGTACCTTGTGGCGCAGATCAACCGCTTCGGCGGCAACATCTCGCGCACCGCGGCGTTTGTCGGGATGGAGCGTTCGGCGCTGCATCGCAAGCTGAAGATGCTGGGTGTCTCCACCACCTCGCGCGGTGGCGTGCGCATTGCCGCGACCGAGGAGGAAGGCGAGCTGGAGGAGGCCCGCGCCGTCCGCGCGGGCTGACAGCCGCGCAGTGGCGCGCGGTTGCGCTGACGCGCCGCCCTGCCAGATGTGCAGCGGCGCGTCTCCGTGAACACCCGCCGTGCCGGGCCGTCATGCAACGCGCAGGGGGCGTGGTGCGGGGCGCGGGCACTGCCCGATTGACCGTCTCGCCCGGCGCGGTCCAACCTCTCCCCTCCACTCGGCGGGATCTGCCGGGCGCGGGCTGGAGGCATCATGCGCGTCGTCGTCTGCGGTGCGGGGCAGGTGGGCTCACAGATCGCCCGGCACCTGTCCGATGAAGGCAATACCGTCACCGTGATCGACAGTAACGCGGCCCTGGTGCGGCGGCTGTCGGACATGTTCGACATCACCGGCTTCGTCGGCTTCGCCAGCCATCCGAGCGTGCTGAAGCGGGCCGGCGTCGAGGATTGCGACATGCTGATCGCGGCGACCTCGATGGACGAGGTCAACATGGTCGCCTGCCAGGTCGCGCACAGCGTCTTCCAGGTGCCGACCAAGATCGCCCGTGTGCGCACCGAGGACTATCTCGAGGACGAGTGGTCCGATCTGTTCCGGCGCGAGCATCTGCCGATCGACGTCATCATCAGCCCCGAGACCGAGGTGGCGCGCGCCACGCTGCGCCGGCTGGGCGCCACCGCCGCCTTCGATGTCGAGCCGTTCCTGGACGGGATGGTGAACTTCGTCGGCATCCGGCTTGACGAGGACTGCCCGGTCACCAACACGCCGCTCCGCCAGTTGACCGAGCTGTTCTCGACGCTGCGCGCCCGCGTCGTTGCCGTCAGGCGCGAGGGCCGGCTGTTCGCCGTAAGCGCCGAGGACCTGCTGTTTCCCCATGACGAGGTGTTCTTCATCGCCGCGCGCGAGGACGTGCAGCGCACCTTCGGCATCTTCGGCAAGGAGAACCGCGTCACGAGCCGGCTGCTGATCGTGGGCGCCGGCCATGTCGGCCTGCGGGTGGCGCGCGAAATCGAGGAGCGCCAGGGCCAGCGCGCCATCCTGATCGAGCGTGACCGCGACCGGGCCGAACGCGCCGCCGAGCGGTTGAACCGCACCGTCGTGTTGAACGGCGACGCGCTTGATACCGGCATCCTGGATGAGGCGGGCATTGAAGATGCCGATGCCATCGTTGCGCTGACTGATGATGACCGCACCAACCTGTTGTCCTGCGCCATGGCCGAGCAGACCAAGCCCCTCATCTCGATCGCGCTTGCCAAGGACCCGAGCTTCGAGCGCCTGGCGGAGCCGTTGATGATCGACGCGCTGATCGACCCGCGCGCGACCACCGTCAGCTCGATCCTGCGCCATGTCCGCCGCGGCAAGATCCGCGCCGTCTACTCCATCGCCAACGGCGCCGGCGAGGTGATCGAGGCGCAGGTGATGTCGACCTCGGCCCTGGCCGGCAAGCGGCTGCGTGATATCGATCTTCCGGCCGGCGCCATCGTCGGGGCGGTGCGCACCGGCGACCGGGTGCATATGCCGCGCGGCGACACCGTGATCGGCGTCGGCGACGTGCTGGT
>JBCCSW010000047.1:0-15759 GCA_039199465.1 Pseudomonadota bacterium | reverse complement strand
GCCGGCATCGCGCATCACGGTGATGTCGGGCGGCGGGCCGGGATCGGCGAAGATCGTGCGGCAGCGGGCCTGACCTGCGGCGTAGGGCGGGCTCAGCCAGTCCGCGATCTCGCCCGGCGCATCGACGGTGGCCGACAAGGCCGCCAACCGGCGATCCGGCGCCAGCGTGCCGAGGCGGGCGAGGCCGAGCGCTAGCTGATCGCCGCGCTTGGTGCCCGCGAGCGCATGCACCTCGTCGACGACGACCCGGCGCAGGCCCGCGAACAGCGTCGGGGCATCCTGCCAGGACAGCATCAGCGCCAGGCTCTCGGGCGTGGTCAGCAGGATGTCGGGTGGGTCGCGGCGCTGGCGCAGGCGGGCCGACTGCTGGGTGTCGCCGGTGCGGTCCTCGACGCGGATGGCGAGGCCCATCTCCTCGATCGGGGTGGACAGGTTGCGGCGGATATCGGCGGCGAGCGCCTTCAGCGGCGAGACATAGAGGGTATGCAGGCCCCGCCCGGCGCCGTCGACAAGCTCGACCAGGCTCGGCAGGAAGCCGGCCAACGTTTTGCCGGCGCCGGTGGGCGCGATCAGCAGCGTCGCCGGATCGGCGGCGCGCAGCATGTCGATCTGGTGGGGATGGGGCTGCCAGCCGCGCCCCTCGAACCACCCGCGAAAGGGCTGGGGCAGGGTGCTGAGCGACCTGTCGCCATCGGGCATCGTGGTGTTCCGGCCTCGCCGCTGTCGCCTCGCAACCTAGGCCGCCATCCATCCGTGGCGACGATGCCTGCCCGCAACCGCGTGGACCTTTCGATCACCCCTTCCCGCGACATGGCACAAAACCGGCAATCCGCGGTTGATCCGACGACGCCCGAGATGGTTACTCGGTATCGAGGCGAACCATCGACCGGGGACAGCGGTGACGTCGAGCAGCGCGCTCTTGCGGGTCGAGGATCTGACCATCGCCATCGGCGACGGCCTTTTCGCCAGACCGGTCGTGAGCAACGTCACCTTCACGCTGGAGCCCGGGGAGACGCTGGCCCTGGTTGGCGAAAGCGGTTCGGGCAAGACGCGGACCGGCAAAGCCATTATCGGCCTATTGCCGAGCGTGGCGCAGATTACCTCGGGCCGTGCCGAGATGGCGCTGCCCCAAGGGCGCAAGGATCTGCTCACGCTCGGACGGCGCGAGATGCGCGCCGTGCGCGGCCAGCATGCCGCGATGATCTTCCAGGAGCCGCTGTCGGCCTTCTCGCCGCTGCACGCCACGGGCCGCCAGATCGCCGAGGTGCTGACCGTCCATGGCATCGGGTGGAAGGCGGCGCGGGCGCGCACCATCGAGACGTTGTCCGAGGTCGGTTGCCCGGATCCCGAGCGGGTTTTCCGCGCCTATCCGTTCGAGCTGTCGGGCGGTCTGCGCCAGCGGGCCATGATCGCCATGGCCATGGTCGGCGAGCCGCGCCTGGTGATCGCCGACGAGCCGACGACGGCGCTGGACGTGACGACCCAGGCCGTGGTGCTGGACCTGCTGCAGAGCCTCGCCCGGGAGCGCGGGCTGTCGGTGATCATGATCACCCATGATCTGGGCGTCGTCGCCACCGTCGCCGACCGCGTCGCCGTCATGCGCCGGGGCGAAGTAGTGGAGCGCGGGCCGGTGCAGGCCGTGCTGCAGTCGCCGCGCCACGCCTATACGCGCCGTCTGATCGCCGCGGCACCGCACATCCCCGACACCTGCGCGCTGCATCGCGCCCCGGCCAACGACGCGATCCTGCGGGTCGAGCATCTGTCGAAGACCTATCCCGGCCGGCGGACGGGGCTGGGCGCCGAGGGACCCGCCGTGCGCGCCGTCGCCGATGTCAGCCTGACGATGGAGCGTGGCGAGACGGTCGCCGTCGTCGGCGAGAGCGGCTCGGGCAAGTCGACCGTCGCCAAGCTGATCCTGCGCGCCGAGACGCCCGATCCCGGCGCCCGCATCACTTTCTGCCGCCGTGGCGGTGTCGACGAGGACGTGGCCGCCATGGACCGCGCCGCGCTGACGCGCTTCCGGCGCGCCGCCCAGATGATCTTCCAGGATCCGTTCGGCGCGCTCAGCCCGCGCATGAGCGTGGCCGATATCGTCACCGAGCCGCTCAGCATCCATGCCGTCGGCAACCGGTCCGAGCGGGTCGAGCGCGCGGCCGGCCTGTTGGAGCGGGTCGGGATGCCGCGCGCCGCGCTCTGGCGCTTTCCCCACGCCTTCTCGGGCGGGCAGCGTCAGCGCATCGCCATCGCCCGCGCGCTGGCCCTGGAGCCTGAACTCTTGGTGCTGGACGAGCCGACCTCGGCACTGGATGTCAGCGTGCAGGCCGATGTGCTGAAGCTGCTGGACCAGCTGAAGACGGCGCTCGGCCTCAGCTATCTGTTCATCAGCCACGACCTTGCCGTAGTGGCCGCGATCGCCGACCGGGTGATGGTGATGAGCCGCGGTCGGGTGGTCGAGCAGGGGCCGACCGACGCGATCTTCAACGATCCGCGCCATCCCTATACGCGCGCGCTGATCGCCGCCTCGCCCGATCCCGATACCGAGACGCGGCTCGATCTCAAGCTTGTGGCCGCCGGGGCGGGCGAGCCGGATGCATGGCCGGCCCCGTTCGGGTATCACGGTGACGATGCACCGGGGCTGATCACCGTGGCACCCGGTCACGACGTTCGCTGCGCCGCCTGAGAAGCAGGCACGACCGAGGAGAACCCGATGTTGCGTGCACCCGCCGTTCTGGCGCTCGCTGCCGCCGCCCTTTGGTTGGGTGGGGTGCCGCTCACGACCGCCGTGGCGCAGATGGCGGGCCGCACGCCCGAGCAACCGGCGCGCCTGATCGAGACGCCGATGCTGGAGCGGCTCGTGGCGGCAGGCGATCTACCCCCCGTCGCTACCCGCCTGCCCGACGTGCCCCTGGTCGTCGATCTGGCGGCGCGCGGGCGCCAGCCGGGCCGGCACGGCGGCACGATGCGCACATACGTCAGCAGGGCCAAAGACGTCCGCTACATCGCGGCCTGGGGCTATGCGCGGCTGGTCGGCTACACCAGCGACTACGACCTGGTGGCCGATCTGCTGCACGACGTCGAGGTCAGCGCGGACGGGCGCGCGATCACCCTGCACCTCAGGCCCGGGCACCGCTGGTCCGACGGCCATCCCTTCACGGCCGAGGACTTCCGATATTGGTGGGAAGACGTCGCGCTGAACGCGGAGCTGTCGCCGAGCGGCCCGCCGGTCGAGCTGCTGGCGGGCGGGCAGAAGCCGGTCTTCGAGGTGATCGACCGCCACACCGTGCGCTACACATGGCCGAAGCCAAACCCCCGCTTCCTGCCGGCGCTGGCGCAGGCGCGGCCGGTCTACATCTACCGCCCGGCCCACTACCTCAAGGAATACCATCCGAGATTCGGCGACGCGGCCGAGATCGCGGCGATGGTCGAGAAGGCGCAGACCCGGAACTGGGCGCAGCTCCATAACCGCAGCGACAATCTCTATCGTTTCGACAACCCCAACCTGCCGGTGCTGCAGCCCTGGCGGAACACCACGAAGAAGAACAGCCAGCGCTATGTGCTGGAGCGCAATCCGTTCTACCACCGCGTCGATGCTGCCGGCCGACAACTGCCATACGTGGACCGCATCGACCTTGAGATCGCGGCTTCGGGCCTGATCCCTGCCAAGGCGACGCTGGGCGAGGCGGATTTGCAGTCGCGTGGCCTCAGCTTCGCCGAGGCGCCGGTGCTGAAGCAGGGCGCCAAGGAGCATGGCTACACGACCAGGCTCTGGCGCTCGGGCGCGGCGTCCGAGATCGCGCTCTATCCCAACCTGACCTATGCCGATCCGGTGTGGCGCGCGGTCTTCCGCGATGTCCGCTTCCGACGCGCGATGAGCCTGGCCGTCAGCCGCAAGGCGATCAACAAGGTGCTGTATTTCGGCCTCGGCGCCGAGCGTGCGGTCGCGGCGCTCGAGGAGAGCCCGTTCTTCGACGCCGATCACGCCGTTGCTTGGGCCCGCTTCGACCTCGAGGCGGCGAACCGGCTGCTGGATGAGATGGGCCTCGAGACGCGCAACGGCGCCGGTATCCGCCTGCTGCCCGACGGCCGGCCGATGGAGATCGTGATCGAGACCGCCGGCGAACGGCGCGAGGAGCAGGACGCGCTGGAGATCGTCGCCGCGACCTGGGAACGCGCCGGCGTGCGGCTGCTGATCAAGGCGCTGGATCGCGATATTCTGCGCAACCGCGCCTATGCCGGTCGTTCGATGATGGTGTCGTGGTGGGGCTGGAACAACGGCATCCCGACGCCCGACGCCATCCCGAAGGAGCTTGCACCCGTCGCGCAGGCCTCCTTTAGCTGGCCGAAGTGGGGCCAGTTCTACGAGACCAAGGGCTCGGCCGGCGAGCCCGTCGACTATCCACCCGCCGAACGGCTGCTCGCGCTCTATGATGCCTGGTACACCGCGCCAAACCCGGAACGCCGGGCCGAGGCCTGGCGGGACATGCTGGCGATCCATGCCGACCAGGTGCTGAGCATTGGCACGGTGGCGCGGGCGCCGATGCCGGTGGTGTCGAACGCGCGGTTGATGAACGTCTCGGACGAGGGCCTTTACGCATGGGAGCCCGGCGCCCAACTCGGCGTGCACCGGATGGACGAATTCTGGTTCGACGAGGACGCCGATACCGCGGCGCTGGATGCGGCTGATGGGGCCGAGGCCCGGCCGTGATCACCTACCTGGCGCGTCGCGTCGGCACGATGGCGGTGACGCTGGTCGCGATCTCGATCCTGGTCTTCGTGATCATCAACCTGCCGCCCGGCAACTACGTCTCGAACCAGATCGCCGAGATGCAGTCCTCGGGCGAGGCGGCGGGCGTCGCCCAGGCCCAGGCGCTGATCGACCGCTATTCCCTCGATCAGCCACTGTTCGTGCAATACCTGATCTGGGTCGGCTTGATGCCTGGCTCAGATGGGTTTTCAGGCCTCCTGCAGGGGGATTTCGGCTGGTCCTTCGAGCTTGAGCGCCCGGTCGCCGAGGTCGTGGGCGAACTCGCCGGCCTGACGGCGCTGGTGAACCTGGCGGCGCTGATCTTCGTCTATGTCGTGGCGCTGCCGCTCGGCACCATCGCGGCGGTCAAGGCAAACACCTGGATCGACTATCTCGCGAGCTTCGTCGGCTATATTGGCCTCGCGACGCCGAACTTCCTGCTTGCGCTGATCATGCTGTTCTACGGCGCGCAGTATTTCGACATCCCGATCGGCGGGCTGATGGCGCGCGAGTACGAAGGCCAGCCGATGAGCTGGGACAAGGCGGCGTCGATCATGACCCACCTGATCGTGCCGACCATCGTCATCGGCACCTCGGCCACGGCGGCGATCATGCGCCGGCTGCGGGCCAATCTGATGGACGAGTTGCGCAAGCCCTATGTGGAGACCGCGCAGGCGCGCGGCGTGCCGATGGCCACGCGCATCGTGCGCTATCCGCTGCGCATGGCGCTGAACCCCTTCGTCGCCGATATCGGCAACCTGGCGCCGCAACTCGTCTCGGGCTCGGTGATGATCTCGGTGGTGATGAGCCTGCCGACGCTCGGCCCGATCCTGCTGCAGAGCTTGAAGAGCCAGGACATCTTCATGTCGGGCTTCATCCTGCTGTTTGTCTCGGCGCTGACGCTGATCGGGATGCTGATCTCGGACATCCTGCTGGCGCTCCTGGATCCGCGTATCCGGTTGGGCGGCGGGTCGCGGTGAGCGGGGCGGTGCAGCCGGGTCGGGAGACCGATCACTGGGTCGCCCCCGATACCGGGCACGATGCCACCGCCGATCTGGCCCGCGTGGCGCATGACGACGGCGATCTGTCCACGCGGGTGCTGATTTGGCGTCGCTTCCGGCGCCATCGCCTCGGCCTCGCCTGCTTCTGGCTGATGGTCGTCGTCTACGCTGTCCTGCCGGTGGTTGAGGTCTTTGCGCCCTATCTTCCGAACACCTTCAACGAGGATGCGATCTACGCCCCGCCGCAGGGCCTCTATCTGTTCCGTGACGGCGATTTCATCGGTCTGCACACCTACCCGACAGCGACCGTCTACGATGTCGAGACGGGGCTGGTGCGGCCCGAGACCGACTGGAACACGCCACAGCCCGTGCGCCTGTTCGCGTTTTGCGGCGAGCGCTACGACCGCGGTCTGATGGTCAATCCGCTGCTGGCAGCGACCGGCAGCAACTTTCGCGTCATCTGCGCGCCCGAGGACGGCACGCTGTACCTGCTGGGTTCGGACCGCCTCGGCCGCGATATCCTGAGCCGGATCGTGTTCGGCGCCCGCCTGTCGCTTACGGTGGGCCTGATCGGGGTCGCGCTGTCCTTCGCGGTCGGGCTGATGCTGGGCGGCATGGCTGGCTATTTCGGCGGCTGGGTCGATGCCGCGGTCAGCCGCGCGATCGAGATCTTTCGCTCGCTGCCCGAGTTGCCGATCTGGCTGGCGCTGTCCGCCGCCGTACCGGTCAACTGGTCGCCGCTCAGCGTGTTCCTGATGATCTCGGTCATCCTCGGCCTGCTGGACTGGCCGGGCCTGGCGCGGGCGGTGCGCTCGAAGTTCCTCGCGCTGCGGGAGGAGGACTATGTGCGCGCGGCCGAGCTGATGGGGGCAAAGCCCTCGCGCATCATCTGGCGGCACATGACCCCCAACTTCATGAGTCATCTGATCGCCTCGGCCTCGCTGTCGATCCCGGCGATGATCCTGGGCGAGACGGCGCTCAGCTTTCTGGGTCTCGGCCTGCGCCCGCCGGCGGTGTCCTGGGGCATGATGCTGAACGACGCGCTGAACCTGTCGGCGGTCGAGCTTTATCCCTGGCTGCTGATTCCGATGCTGCCCGTCATCGTCACCGTGCTGGCCTTCAGTTTCATCGGCGACGCGCTCCGAGACGCCCTGGATCCCTATTCCTGACGGCAGTTTCTGCGCCGGGCGGAGAGGCGCTGCTATCCCTTGGTATAGGCCGGCTGTGCGCCCGTGGCCTCCAACCCTCCCTCCGTGCTGCGGCGGCGCCGGCGGCGGTTCGGTACAAAGCTCCCACACACAGAGCGACGCCAGAAGGCGATGCGAGCCACCCCGCGAAGCGGACCAAACACAACCTGATCGAGTGCTGTTATGACCGAGACCGCCGCTGTCACCGCCGTCGCCAACACCGCGTCCAACGTCATCCCGTTCGCGCGCTGCTTCGAGAAGCCGTCGCTCGCCGCGCGTGGCCGCGTCGGCCCGTCCGAGATCGCCCGGATCGAGGCGATGATCGACCGCCTCGTCGCCAGCGTCGACGGTGCCGCTGTCGAGAGCACCGTGGTCAGCCTGGACGAGTATCGTCTGCGTCGCGCGCTGAACGCCGTCGACCGCAACGACATGCCGCTGGCCAGCGCGTGATCGGCGGCCTGGCGCGAACGGGCATGACATCCGGTCCCAGATGGCTGCCCGTCCCCGCTGCCCTGGCCGCCCCAGGCATCCGTGGTCGTGGTCGGACTGTTGGATGCCCCGCCCGCATACCCCGGCTGGATGCCCCGCCCGGATAACCCGGCTGGATGCCCCGCCGTGCCTTCGGCGACCGCCCGCGCCTGACGCTTAATCGGCAGGCCGGCGGGCCTCGACGAAATAGCCCGAGGCCTGGATCGTGTTCCGATAGGCCGAGGCCCGGGCATCGATCATCCGGTTGATCGCACCGCCGAACCGCCGCTCGATCCGCGGCTTCCACCACTTCATCATATTGGCGATGGCTGACCACTTGCCGCGGATCGGGTAGAGCCCGACCTCGTCGAAGTCGCGCAGCAGATAGGCCAGGCCGTCGCGCGACAGGCGCTGATAGTCCTGGAAGATCAGCGAGCGCGGCGCGTGGTAGCGCCACATCCAGGGTACATAGAGGAACAGCTGTCCCCCGGGCTTCAGCGCGCGGCGGAAGTTGGCGACGGCTGCGGCCGGGTCGTAGACATGTTCGAGGATCGCGAGCGCGATCACAGCGTCGTAGCGCCGGGCCATCCAGTCGGGAAAGGGTTGGCAGACATCGCCCAGCAGGTCGGGCCGGGTCAGCTTGTCGCCGTCGTCCACATCGTTCAGATCCAGCGTCTCGACCCCGGGCCGGCCGGCCAGCAGGCCGCGCATGCCCTCGCCGATATCCAGCACCCGGTCGAGGCCGTCGATCGAGGTGGCGACATGCATCCGGCTTCGGTCGTCATGCAGGAAGCGGAGGTCGATGCGCACACGCTCGGTGATCGCGCGCAGGCGCTCTATGGTGGCGCTCGTGTCGTGCAGGATGCGCTCGGGTGGCCGGGACATCGCTCACCCCCCCGCCATCGCAGCGAGTAGGTCGGCCGAGCGTTCGGCGCCGTCCAGCGCGATCGGCAGCGGCGGTCGGCGCGGCGCGGCGGCGAGCGCATCGGCCTTGACCGCGAGCCCGGCCGGGTCGAGTGTCGCGACCTCCGCCGTCTCGATCCCCTGAAATCGGGCGAGTGCCGCCGCCCGCAACGCCTGTTCGCGCTGGCCGCCCAGCTCGTCCGGGATCAGCAGCCCAGGCGCCGACAGCGGCGCGAGATCGGTGACGGTGTTGTAGCCGGCAAGCGTCACGGTCGCCGCTGCGCTGGCGAGGCGTCTCTGCCAGTCATCGGTGGGCGGTTCGACCGTCAGGTCGTGGCGCGCGGCGGCGCTGTGCTCGCGGGTCAGTGTGCTTGCCAGCGCCTCGGCATCGCTGCCGCCGGTCCGCAAGCGCCAGGAGTGCTCGGAATGGGCGGCCGCTCGGGCGGTGAGTTGGAGCAGCCGGCGCCCGGTATCGCCGCCGCCGACGCCCACGACGATCTCTCCGGTCTGGGTCATCGGGTTGCCGCGACCGCCATCTGGCCCGGTTCGACCGGCCGAGACATAGCCGGTATAGCGGACCCGTGCGGCGAGGGCGTCCGGCAGCGGCCACGTTCTGCCGAGCGGCAGGAAGCTCTCCTCGCCATGGACCAGAACGGCGTCGGCCGTGGAGGCGAGATGCGACACCGCCTCCTCCAGCCGCGCGGGCTTCGAAGGCGGCTCGGGTAGGTCACGGACCGATATTGCGATCTTGCTGCGGCGTCCTGGCCTGGACCGTGCCGCGTCGACCGCTGCCACGTATTCGCGTCGGAGGCGTCGCCGGCCGAGCGGCCAGGTCTCCAGCACCAGCACATCGGGCGCAGTGGCCGCGACGGCGCCCGCGGCCAGGCGCGCGCGCTCGTCGTACAGCGCCTCGGTCACCGGCCGACCATGGGCGTCCAGCGGGCTGGTGAAATCGCGGCCGCGCACCCCGATCCACGGGAGCTGGACGATCTGGGCAAACCCCGGATCGACATGCGCCAGCGGCCGCCCGCCGCTGATCACCACGGCACGGCACCCGCGGGACGCGGCGGCCCGGGCGATCGCGAGGGTCCGCACCAGATGGCCCGTTCCCGAGAGATGGCTGACCAAAAAGGCAATGGTGCTCACGGCTCTGCCATCGCCATCGCCTTGGTCAGCTCCGACGCCCGGGGCACGAGGCGATCCGGTGGCGCGTCGGGATCGGTGCTGGGGGTGCCGTCGCTAGCGAGGTCGACCCGGTAGAGCCGGCCGCGCTTGATCTCGACCGTGCCGGCATCGGGGCCGGACCAGCCGCAGCCCTGGCCCAGGATGACCCGCATCAGCGCCTTGTGGGTCACGACGACGGCGGGATCGCCGCCGCGGGCAAGCCGCGCAAGCGCCGGCAGCACGCGCGCCCAGCCGTCGGCCGCGCTCTCGCCGCCCGGTGGCCGGCCGCGCCAGCCGAGGCGATGCACCAGCGGCGCGCCGTCGGGCGCTTTCGGAACCTCGTCCGAGCGCTTGCCCTCCCACGCGCCCCAGCTCAGCTCCATCAGCCGAGGATCGACCCGGATCGGCCGGCCATCGGCCAGGAAGCGCGCCGTCTCCGCCGCGCGCGACAGCGGTGAGGCGACGACTGCCGCGCCTGCCCAGGCGGGCGGTAGGGCGAGGCCCGCCAGCCGTGCCCGCGCAGCATCGGTCAGCGGCCGGTCGATATGCCCCTGCATCCGCCGCTCGCCATTCCAGTCGGTTGGAAAATGCCGGATGAGCGCGATGGTGCAGGCGGTTGTCATCGTGCCTCGATCAACCCGGTGAGCGCATCGCCGAGGGTCGTGGCGGCGGCGTCGATCGTGTGGCGGGCGAGGACCGCGTCGCGGGCCCGGCGGCCCAGCCGGTCGCGATCGGCGAGCGTGACCTCGATCGCGTGGGCGAAGGCGAGCGGATCGTCGGGCGGGACCAGCATGCCCTGAACGACGTCGCGCGCCGCCGGTCCATCCTCGGCGATCGTGGGCAGGCCCGCGGCGGCGGCTTCCAGCCAGGCATAGCCGACGCCTTCGCCGACGCCCGGCCAGACCATGGCGTCGGCACCGTCCAGCGCGCGGCGCACGGCAGCGGGCTGCTCGGCCCCGCGGAACACCACCCCGCCGCGGGCGGCCTGCGCGGCATCGACGAACAGCGCCTCGACCCTGTCGCGCATCGGCCCGTCGCCGACCACGGTCAGGCCCCAGTTGCCGCCGCGCGGCCCGGCTGACAGATGGGCCAGGGCACGGGCGAGGCGGCGATAGCTCTCCAGCTTGTCGCCATCGCGCATCATGGCAACGGCGATGAGGGCTGCCGGCCGGTCGCCGAGAGGCGGGCGTTCGGGTGGTGGCGGACCGGGATCGACGAAAGCAGGCAGGTGGGTCATGCGCGCGCCATGGCCTGCGGCCTCGAGCGCGGGACGATCGCGCCCGGTTGTCCAGAACAGCCTGTCCGCGTCGGCGATCGCGCTGTCGGACGCCGCTGAGAAGCCAGCCCAGGGACCATCGCGCCGCTTCGGCGAGATCGACGGCTCGACGATCGCATAGGGCAGGCCCAGCGCCCGGGTCACGGCGGCGCCGATAAGGTCGGGCGCGCGGTAGTGGCTGTGATAGGTCAGCCACGCCGCTGCACCGCCCGCGCCGGCCGCGATCAGGCGCGACGCCTCGGCGGCGGCCTTCGCGGTCAAAGCTGCCTGCTGCGCGGCATCGCCCGTCTTGTCGAGGATGCGCAGCCGCGATGCGAGATCGACATCGAAGCCCGCACGCTCCAGCGCCGCAATCAGCAGGCGCGCGATGGTTCGGTCGCCCGACGGGACGGGGTGATCCGGCGGCTTCATCGGGGCGTAGAAGGCCACTCGCGGTGCGGTCATGCAGTTTGGCGCCGGGGCGCGGGCTCGCGCTCTGCCGGTGCCGCATCGCCGAGCCCGATGCGTAGCAACCGCTCGATCAGCGCCATACCGGGTTCGGGGCGGAACCCGGTGTCGAGCCTTTCCAAGGCGGCCTGGCCCAGCTGCTGGCAAAGCACAGGGTCGGCCAAGAGGCGCGCGATGGCCTCGGCCAGCGCCGCTGGATCGCCGGGCGGCACCAGCAGCCCCTCGCGACCGTCGCGGACGAACTCGGCGATGGCCCCGGCGCGCGTGGCGAGGATCGGCAGGGCCTGGCTCGCCGCCTCCATGATCACGTTCGGCAGGCCATCGCGGTCGCCGTCGCCCGCCACCTTCGAGGGCAGCACGAATAGATCCGCCGCCGCGAGCGCCGCCACGACGCGGTCGCGCGGCTGCTTGCCACGCCAGTCGATCCGCCCCGCGATCCCGGCCGCTGCAGCACGCTGCTTCATCGCCGCCGACAGGGCACCGCCGCCGATATGGACCAGCCGCCAGTCAAGATCCGCGGGCAGGCTAGACAACGCAGCGATGAGATCGTCATAGCCCTTCTTCTCGACCACGCGCCCGACCGAGACCAGTGTGACCGGCCCGGCCGGAGCGCGCGGCGGCCGGTCAGGCGGTGCCGGCATCTCGGCCGCGGCGAGCCCGTGATAGGCGAGATGCACGCGCGACGGATCGGTCGTCAGGCTGTCGAGATGCTCGGCCCCGGCGGCGGTGCAGGTCACGGCAAAATCGGCATCGGCAAGCTTGTCCGCGATCTCCCGCTCGGGCGTCGTCCAGATGTCTTTGGCGTGGGCCGAGAGCCCCCAGCCGAGGCCGCGCATCATCTCCGCATAGCGCGCGACCGAGCCTGGCGTGTGCAGGAAATGCACGTAGAGAAAGCGCGTCGCGCCGGGCAATTCGGCGGCCAGCACCGCCGCCTGGCCAAAACGGCGGATGCGGTTCGGCGTGGGATCCCGCGTCAGGTCGCCCAGAAAGGCGGCGAGTGCGCGCGGGGCGCCCGGAAGCCGCCGCGCACGCCACAGACCGCGAAGGACGCGCAGCGGCTCGCGATGCAGATACTCGGGCAGATAGCAGCGGCGGGCCGCTATGCGGCCATGGACCGGATGCTCGAACGCGTCATAGGGCGCGCGCAGCGACCAGATGTCGAAGCGGAAGCCGCGCGCCTCGAGCGCCTCGAACTCCTGGGCGATGAAGGTCTCGGAAAGGCGTGGATAACCCTTGACGACGACGGCGAGTGTCGGATCGCCGGGCGTTTCCTCCCGGCCGTCCGGCACGAGGCTCGATGCCGGGGCCGCGTCGTATGGCTCGGCCGTGCTCACTCCCCTACGGCGGACAGTGGCCGGGCGAGCTGGGCCGAGCGGGCGGTCAGTGCCTTCAGACCGCCGAGCAGCGCCGACACCCGGCCTGACGCCACGGCGTCGGAGGGCGGCGCCATATCGTCGAGCCGCCTGATCGCCGTTGCCATCACCCGGGCATCGGTGCCGTCACGCTCGGGTGTCAGCATGCGTGCCAGGTCGAGCTGTTCGGCCGCGGTCGCCCGAAGCAACTGCTCGCGCCGGGGCTTCGTGCGCGGCACGATGATCGCGGGGCGGTCGGCGGACAGGATCTCGCAGAAGGTGTTGTAGCCACCCATGGCGACGACCCCGATGGCGCGCGCCATCAAGTGCTCCAGCCGGTCCGTGAAGCCGATGGCGCTGACGCGCGGCGCGAGTGCTGCGACGCGGGCATCGAAGCCTGCGCGCAGCCCGGCATCGAGAAACGGGCCATACACGATATGCGCCGCGGGGCCGAGGGTGCTGTCGGACTCGTAGGCGCGCAGCACCCAGTCGACCAGCGCCGCGCCATCGGCACCGCCGCCCGTCGTGACCAGCACATAGGGCTCTACCGGGCCCTGCTCCGGCAGCGCGGCCGACGGGTCGAGCGCGCGGCGCAGATAGCCGGTATAGACGGTCCGCGCCTCCATCCGGGCCGACAGGCCAAGCCCGGCCAGCGGCTGACACATCGCCGGCACGCCATAGACCCAAATCTCGTCGTAGAAACGCTCGATCGCTTCCAGGGCGCCCTTGCGCTCCCACTCCCGGGCCAGGGCGTCCTCATCGTCCAGCACGTCGCGCAGGCCGAGGACGATCTTGGTGCCGCGCGCGCGCAAGAGCGCGAGCGTATCGGACAGTTCCTGGCGAAAGCCCCAGGGTTCCTTGTCGACGATCAGCAGGTCGGGGGCGAACTCGCGCGCTGCGGCCACGATCACGCTGCCGCGCAGGCGCGCCATCGCGTCGATGTCCAAGGCAAGGTTCGAGGCGGTGTAGCTGCCGTCGGCATGCTTCACCACGCCCGGCAGGCGCACATGGTCCACCCGTTCGGCGAAATCGAAGCGTCCGGCGATCGGCGAGCCCGTCACGATCAGCGCCGAGGCGGCCTCAAGCCGCTGCACCAGAGCGCCCGCGATCGTCCTGGACCGGCGTAGATGGCCCAGACCGTAGGTGTCGTGACTGTACAAAAGCGCTCGGATACCCGAAAGCGCCGCAGGATCCGGCGGGCTCATCGATCTCCCCCGAGCGGTCGTCGGGACGTTAGCTAGCCCGGCGAGCGAGCCGACAACAAGCCTTGGAAACGCTTCAGCAACCGTGCGTGTGCCGTTGTGATGGGTTTGTTGCGCTCTCGGCCCGGTCGGGAGGTTGTCGGGTTGCCGTCCACAACCCTACCATTGTGCGCCGCGGCGGCGACGGCCTTGTGGAAGCGAGATGGTGAGAGGCTCGGAGATCAGGAAAGGCGCGCGCTCAGGCGCCGGCGCGGGATGGCGACGCGTCCTCCTGTCTGCGGCACTCGTGGTCGCGCTTGCAGGCGGGCTGGGCGGGCTGTGGTCGGGCGATGCGTCGGCGCAGTTGCCGGGCCTGGAGCGGCTGCTTGGGGGCAGCGCGCCCGCGAGCAGCCAGTCCTCGTCGGATCAGGCCGCGCCAGATCGCGCGGGGCAGGGGCAGGCGGAATTCGGCCAGGCCCCGCCGGGGCCATCCTCGCTCGGCCAATCGTCCCCGGCGCAGAGCCTCGCCCCACGCTTTCGCTCCAGCGAGCCGCCGAGCGTTGACGATTATGCCCGACTGCTGTCGTCCCCGGCCGCGCGGCGAGAGACGCTACCGCCCGCGACGCTGTCGATCGACACGATCGAGGATTACATCGACGTGTTCCGCGCCCGGCTGGCGGCGATCATCTATCGCGCCCCGACGGCCTTCGGCGAACTTGAGACGACGATGCAGGCCGCCAGCCCCACGGGCAAGCCGGTGCATTTCATTGGGATCGCGGCCTTCGCGGGCCTGCTGCTGATCGTCGGCCGCGCGGTCACCGAGCTTTTCAACGTGTTCATCGCGCGGCCGATCTTCGTGCGCATGCAACGGCCCGATCCGGTGGGCTATGGCGACAAACTGCCCGTGCTCGCCGCGCGGCTCATGCTGTCGCTGGTGGCGGTCGGCGTTTGCCTGGCCACGGCAGTGGCTGCGGGGCTCGCCTTCTACGACGGGCATAAGCCGACGCTAGTGACGGTTTTGGCCGTCTTCAGTGCCTATGGCTCGATCATCATGGCGCATACGTTCTGGCGCATGGTGCTGGCGCCGTTCCTGCCCGACTACCGATTGCCCGCCATCGGTGACCGGCCGGCGCGCGCGCTCTATCGATGGCTGTCGCTGGCGAGCATCACGGCGATCCTCTCGTCGGCATTCTCCTTTTGGGTGGAGGCGCTCGGCCTGCCGCGCGAAGTGCTCGTGGTGGTCACCGCCGGCACCACGCTCGCCTCGGTGGTGCTGTTGGCGGTGGGGCTGCGGGCCAACCGCAAGACCATCACGGCCATTCTGGTCGGCGGTGGCCGCGGCAGCGGTGTGGAGGGTGCCGACGTCGCCTCGGCCCGTGCGTCGGCGCTGGATACGGCGCCTGAACTCGGTGAGGGGTCGCGGCGCGCGGTGCAGGACGGGCCGGCCGCGCGCGCTGCCCCGCTCACCTGGCTTCAGCAGGGCGTTGCGTTCGGCTGGGGTCCTGTGACGGTGCTGGCGCTGTTGGTGACCTGGGCCGAGCTGGCCTTTCGCCTGGTCATGGGCATCGATGCCGGTGCCGAGCGCATCCTGGCGCCGTTCCTGGTGCTGGTGGTCGTGATGCTGGTCTACGCCTCGGTGGTGTATGTGTCCGACCGGATTTTCGCGCGCCGCCGCCGCGTGCGAGACGTCAATGCAGCGTCGCGCGCGGCCGAGGCTGCTGAGGCAGCCCAAGCCGCCCAGGCTGCCCAAGCCGGTCCCGCAGGGGCTTTGGTGCGCAGCGAGGCGGACGTTGCCCGTCCCTACCCCGATCAGCGCTACTTGTCTGCGTCGGCTGGCGAACTCATACCCGCGGGGTCGCGAGATCCGGGCATCGCGGCCGCGCGCGACGTCGACGGCCGGCTGGAGCGCACAGACGGTCCGACGCTCGGTATCGGCGATGCCGAGGGTGGCGATGACGAGGGGTACTCGGGCGGGCCCCCGGCGATCGCGCCGCAGGTGCCGGAGCGTCCGCCTGGTGGGCTTCGCAGCTTCGAGG
>JBCCSW010000046.1:0-15827 GCA_039199465.1 Pseudomonadota bacterium | reverse complement strand
GTGGACGCCCTTTATCTTCATCCTGTCGCTGGCCGCCCTGCAGTCGCTGCCCCGATCGGCGCTGGAGGCCGCACGTATCGACGGCGCCACCGCCTGGCAGCAGATAGTCCATATCAAGCTGCCGCTGATGATGCCGGTGCTGATCGTCACCGGGCTCTTGCGCCTGATCGACGCCTTTAAGGTGCTCGAGGTCATCCTGGTCATGACCGAGGGCGGTCCCGGGCTCTCAACCGAGATCGTGGCGCTCAGGATCTCGCGCACGGCGACCGAGTTCCGCGAGCTTGGCACCGCGGCGGCCATGTCCAACTACCTGCTCATCCTGCTGCTGCTGATCACCCTCGGCATGTTCGCCTTCCAGCGCCTGCAGGAAGCCCGCGCCGCCCGCCTCGCCCGCCAGATCCAGGAAGAGGGCTAGGCGATGCCGAACGAACGCCCGAACCCGGCCTTCTACGCCATGCTCGCCGTGCTGGTCTTCATGTCGGTGGGGCCGGTCATGCTGATGTTCGTGAACTCCTTCAAGCTGGATGTGGACATCATCGGCGGCACCACGGGCTTGTTGTTCCTGCCAACGATCCGGAACTACGAGACCGCGCTTTGCGACATCCTGTGGTACGAGCCCGAGCATCTGGACTTCTGCGCGCTCCGGTTCGGCGGTTCGTTCATCAACTCGCTGATCATCGCGCTGATCTCGACCGTACTGACGCTGGTGATCGGCTGCATGGCGGCCTATGCGCTGGTGCGCTTTCGCTTCATGGGGCGCGACACCGTCTCGCTGACCACGCTGATGGTGCGCATGGTGCCGCCTGCGGTGCTGCTGGTGCCGGTCTTCGGCCTCTGGAACAACGAGTTCTGCATCGATCGCAGCACGCTGGTCGGCGGCTGGATCCGCGACGTCTTCGGCGGGCGCGGCGATGTCTGCCTCGCCGGTACGCATTCCGGCATCATCCTGGTCTATGTCGCGATGAACCTGCCCTTCGTGATCTGGATCCTGCAGAGCTTCATCGTCCAGGTGCCCCGCTCGCTGGAGGAGGCGGCGCGCGTCGACGGCGCCGGGCCGTTCCAGGTGTTCTTCAAGGTCGTGCTGCCGCTCATGCAGCCCGGATTGGCCGCGGCAGCGATTTTCACCTTCCGGATCGCGTGGAACGAGTATCTTCTGGCATCGGCCCTGTCGGACCGAAACACCAAGACGGTGCCGATCCTGATCGTGAACAATATGAGTGAGTTCAACGTGGAGTGGGGTGTGATCATGGCGACCGGCATGCTGCTCGCGATCCCGCCGATCATCTTCACGCTGTTCGCCTCGCGCCAGATCATCACCGGCATGACGGCCGGCGCGGTAAAGGGCTGACGCGATGATCCCGGGCAGCCCACAGACCACCGCCCTGATCCTCGCCACGCTGGAGACGAAGGCCGAGGAGGTCGACTACCTGATCGACCGGCTCCGCGAGCACGGGGTGGTGGCGATCACGGTCGACGTTTCGCTGAAGTGCCGCGGGACGACGCTGGGCGGCGTGGCGAAGGCTGCGGCGATGACCCAGGCGGCCGAGAACGCGCTGGCGGCCGTCACCGCCGCGATGGACCAGGGCGTGAATGCGGTCGTGGGCCTCGGCGGCGGCACGGGGGCCGAGACGATCATCAAGGTGCTTCGTGCCATGCCGATCACCTTTCCCAAGGTGCTCGTGACGACGCTGCCCTTCGACCCGCGCTATGCACTGGCCGACAACTCGATCACGCTGGTGCCGACGCTGGCCGATCTTTGCGGTCTGAACGCGACGCTCCGCGAGGTGCTGGAGAATGCGGCGGCGATGACCGCCGGCCTATGCCGCACGCGACGGCGGGCGAATGCCTGCGTGCACGCCCCCTCGATCGGGATGAGCGCCATGGGCGTGACCGACGGCGCGATCGATCCGCTGGTCGAGCGGTTGCGCGAGGCGGGCGAGGAAGTGACCGTGTTCCACGCCAACGGCTTCGGCGGCGCGGCCTTCAGCCGGTTCGCCCGGCGCGGGGCGTTCCATACGATCATCGACGTCACACCGCATGAGCTGACGCGCATGCATATCGCGGGCGCCCATGTCGCGATGCCCGACAGGTACACCGCCGCCCCCGCCGTGCCGCGCATTATGCTGCCTGGGGCGCTGAACTTCATCGGGCTGGGGCAGAAGGCGCTGGTGCCGCAGCGCTACCTGGCGCGCCCGCACTACGAGCATTCGGGCTATTTCACCCATGTGCAGGTGACCAGCGACGAGATGGACGCCGTGGCCCAGCACCTTGCCGCGGCGCTCAACGCCTGCACCGGCGAGCGCACGCTGATCGTGCCGATGGGCGGGTTTTCCAAGCACGACTGTCCGGGCGGCGCGATTGAGAGCCCGGCGCTCCGCGAGGTTTTTCTGGACCGGATCCGCGCGCAGCTGAGCGCGGATGTCCGCCTCACGGTGCTGGATGCGCATCTGTTCGATGCGGCGGTGACGGCGGAGATCCTGGCGTCGCTTAAGGGCTATGCCACAGCCTGAGGGGCCCTGCACGATGATCGACGCTGCCGAGCTGGACGCCAAGAAGGACGCGCTGATCGCGACCGCGAAGCGATGCTTCGATCTGCGCCTGCAGACCAATGCAGGCGGCAACCTGTCGGTGCGCCTGGACGGGGCGGATGCCATCGTGATCAAGCCATCCGGCATCGGCTTCAACGAATGCACCCGCGACAACCTGCAGGTCGTGCATCTCGACGGCACGATCGAGCCGTCGCCCTTCAAGCCGTCCAAGGATCTCGGCTTCCATCTCGATCTCTACCGCATCCGCGACGACATCCGCGCGGTCGTGCACTGCCACAGCCCCTGGGCGACCGGCTATGCCAGCGCGGGGATCGAGATCCCCTGCCTGACGGTGCAGACCATCGAGAAGATCGGCCGCATGCCGCTGATCCCTCTCTCGCCCCAGGGCGGCCCGCAGACCGAGCGCGAGATCAGCGCCGTCTTCCGCGACCCGACGATCGTCGCGGCTGTGCTGGCCAATCACGGCACCATCGGCGTCGGCGCGACGCTGATGAAGGCGCAGTACCTCGCCGAGATCATCGAGGAGACGGCCCATATCGCCTTCGTTCGCGACACGGTGATGGCCGCCCACGGCAAACGCGCCGCCGACCTACCCCGCTACGGCACCGCAGCCGAGGCGATGACCGGGTGACGTGACCTTTCGGTCGTGTCGGCGGCAGAGATCGTCTGCGCGCGCTCCGGCCGAGTACTCCTTTCGCACCTCGACGCCCTGCGCAGTCAGGGACTGCGGTCTGTTGGAGATCCCGCGCGGGATGTCACTTACGGACATCATGGCCAGGGCCTCCGCCAGTCTGAGGCAGCGCGCTTCTCTTGATCGGCCTCAGAATGCGCGGAGTTCGAGGACCAAGACGTCACGATAGGTACCGGCCCAGGCGCCGTCGAAAGCGCCGATGCGCAGTCGCAGATTGCCGCGTGCCACCCGCTGGCCCGGGGCGTTGCCCGAGGGCACCGGGACCGGGGCCGAAAGTGGCAGATCGCGGCCGTTCAGATCGGCCGAATAGGGGATCGGGCTGAGCGTCGGGTTCTCATCGTTCACCAGCCGGCCGCGGTTCTCGGAGATCGCCGTGACCTGCACCGACGCGTTGCTGCGGAAGAAAAAGGCGGTGCGCACGGTCCGACCGGGCTCCAGCACGCCGAAATCGAGCGTCTGGGCCGCGCTGCTGGTCCCACGGGCGAAGGCGATGACGGCGGCCACGTCGACCGCAAGATCGGCGGTGCCGCGGACGGCGCCGTCGACCTCGATGAGCAGTTCGCTCCGATAGAGCCCCGGCGGCACGAACTGGCCCGTGTTGACTTGGCCGAGATCGACGTCGATCGCGCCATCGGTCAGCAGGCGCTCGGCCAAAAAGGGGGCGAGCTGTGCCCGGGTGCGATTGCCGCGGACGCCGCCGTCGCGAACGAACCGACCGTCAAGCGTTCCGCTGGCGCCGGCATAGGACAGCCGGCCGCCACCGGCCGGACGCAGGATGATGTCAGGATCGGTGCAGGCGTCCGGCACGTCGCCGGCTTCCAGGCGCACGGGCAGGCGCAGCGCCGCGTTCTCGCGTGCGTCATAGGCACCGATACTGCTTTGGCTGAGCGTAATCCGGAGCCCGGCACAGGCCCCACCCTGGGCCGCGGCAGGATCGGCCAGCGTCGAGAAGAGCGCTGCGAGCATGAGTGCGATGGCCGTGCGATGGAGGGCGATCATTGACGGGTAAGCTCCAGCGTCCCGAGGTCGATCAGCGCATCCGCGTCGGCCGCGACCTCGAAGTCTGCCGAGAAGCGCCGCCCCTCGAGACCGATGCGGTAGCGCCCCGGCGCGAGACCGGAGACCGAGAACAGCCCCTCACGGTTGGTGAAGCTCTGCTGCACGGGAACCTCGGGATCATCCACGCGCGTCACGATGAGGAAGGCGAGTTCAAGCGGCTCGCCATCGAGCGTGAGCCGCCCGATCGTCGATCGGAAGGCGTCGCTGCCGACCGTGAACGCGAAGCCCGAGCGTGCACCGGGCAGCGCCACGAACTGGCCCGGACCGAGGTCGTAGCCGAGCGGTGCATCCTCGACCACCACCCGCAGCGCCTCGGCACGGTAGGGCTGCGTGACCGGCACGACGGCGGGACCGAACAGCCCGGCGACCGCTTCCGGCTCGCCGCGGACCCCTGTCGCCAGCCCCACCTCGGCCTCGGAAAGGCTGGGATGGGGGCGCAGCAGGTAGAAGCCCCGCCCCGGATCGCGGCCGATACCGACCCGGCCGTCGGCGAAGGCGATGCCGCTTTGGGCGCGCGCGAAAGCGATGGGATCGGTGAACTCACCGTCGATGAAGCCCTGGTCCACGCCCAACTCGACCTCGGCGCGGTTGCCGACATAGCTGACCTCGCCGAAGACGCCGACGCTGTCGTCCTCACCATCGTGCCGGATGCGCGCGGTGTAGCCGAAATCGCCCCGTTCATCGCGCGCGACCCGCCGCGCCTCCAGCGTCGAGATGCGCCCCGGCGTAGAAAAGGTACCGCGCAGGGTCTCGCGAAGACCATAGCGCCACGTGACGCCCAGAAACACACTCGTCTCTTCGTCCCGGCCGAAGGTCTGGCGGGCGACCGCCGTCAGCAGCACTGAGCCCAGGCTGTGGCTCGCGCCGAGCGAGACGAGCTGCTGATCCTCATCGCTTTCATGCGAGGTCGAGAAGCCAAGCCCAGCGGTGACGCTGGTCCGCTCGCTTATCGTCGCCCGATAGTCACCGAAGAGATCGATTTCGAGCCCGCCGATCGGTTCCGGATCACCCAGAAGCGCGAAGTCCTCAGACTGATAGGAGGCATCGAGCCGGATCTCGTCGGTCAGGCCAAACAGGCCGGTGAAATCGGCCTCATAGCTGCCCTGAACGATGAAGCCCGACCCAGCGTCGTCGAGATCCGTGGCCGCCCCTTCGACGCCGAGAACGCCAAAGCCCGGATCGACGACCGCGCCGAGCCCTGCGGCGAGGAAGTCGGAACTGCCCTGCAGCTCGGCCGAGGCGGTCAGGCGCTGCGTGAGACCGCTCCGCAGAAAGGCCGAGGCGGCAGGATCGTCGGTATACTCGAAGGTGCGCCCGCCGAACTCGGGCAGCAGCCCCGCATTGAGCGTGAACTCGACGATGCCGGGCTCCAGGAGATCCAGATCGGCACCGAAGGTGATGTCCTCGACCGTGCGGCGGCCGAGCTCGTCCTCGATGACGATCTCGACGCGGTTGTTGATGTCGACGAAGGGAATGTCCTCCAGATCCAGCGGACCCGCATCCGCGACGAAGCTGGAGACGAGCGCGCCGTTCACGAAGACATCGACGCGGGCGCGCCGCTCCAGCACGATGCTGCTGCGCCCGACGCGGCGGATCGGGCGGTCGGGCTGGATCTCGTCGAACAGCCGCTCGACCGAGAGGCCGAGGAGATTGACCGAACTGAGCTGTGCGGACCCTTCGGTGAAGACATCCCCCGCGCCATAGCGGATCGCGCGCCCAGGATCGTCGATGAAAGCGAGCGTCCGACCGCGTTCGAACACCTCGTCACGCTCTAGATCGACATCGAAGCTGAAGTCGAAATTGAGACCTCTCAGCCCACCGAGATTGAAGAAGCCGTCGACGACACCCCGCACCTCGGTGTCCTCGTCGCCGCCGAGATCGCGTTCACCGACGACCGCTGCGGTCACCCCGAAGGCAATGCCGGCAGGCTCGATCCGGTCGAGACCCTCGAAGCGTCCCGTCCCGCCCAGATCGATAACATCGGCTGTCCGGAGCGCGCTGTCCGCCTCGACCACCAGTTCGAGCGATGCGGGATCGAGCGAGAGCGTCAGGCCCAGCGCCTCGATCTCAGCCGTGGTCGCAAAACCGGGTCCCAGCGCGCGCAGCGCCGCGACGGTCTCGGCGACAATGCCGCCCTCCAGCGCCACAGCAAGCCCATTTGCGTCGACCGCCTCGACGGTACGCGCGGTCGCGCGCGCCAGCGCCGTGCCGAGCGTCCGCGTGCCGAGCCGGATAGGGAGCATGACCTCGAAGATCTCGGTGCCGAAGTCGGCCGCCTCGTCCAGCGGAATGGGTTGCTGCGCGTCCGCCAGGGGCGCGATCGGACCGATGCCAAGCGCGGTGGCCAGGGCGCCCAGAACAGACCCTGCGGGAAGGAAGGCCGTCGGTCTTCGTGCCGCGGCCAACAGCGCTCAGTCCTCGCGGGGCCTGTAGCGGATGCTGGACGCGTCCACTTGGCTTGGCAGGCCGGGAACCGTGAGGTCGAAGATACGCGTGCCACCTGGCGGCATGATCGGATTGGCGACGCGGCTCGACAGGCTCTCGCCATCCAACACGATATCGCCAATCTCGATCCGGTCGTTCGACAGGAGCGCGTGACGCGTGCCCTCGTTGCGAATGGCGAGACGCAGGCGACCGCCCTCGGCCTCGGCCGATACGACGACGGGATCGGACAACGCGTCATCGGGCACGACATAGAGGGCGACCCCAAAGCGATAGACGACGATCACGCCGCTGCCGCCGGGCTGCTGAACCGGCACCTGGCTGACATTGGCGACATAGGCGACGCTGGTCGGGATCGTGGCCGGGCCGACATACTGCACCCGGAAGGCCTGCGACTGGCCGGCCGGGACCAAGGCCTGGGGCGGGAAGACCACGAAGTCCCCATCCGCCGGCGTAAGGCTTTGGGTGCCGTCCTCGGCCACGTCCCGCCGCTCCAGCGTCACCTCGATCGGCAGTGCGCCGGGATCGGCATTCTCGACCCGGAGGACGACGCTACCCGCCGTGCCAGCGGTGCCGAGCGTCGCCCGGATTGGTGAGACTTCGAAGGCGGCGGCGGACAGAGCACTCGCCATACCCATGGCAACCGCGAGAAGGACAGTCGATCCGCTCGTGCTCACGATGGCCTCCGTGCATGCGGCCCCAGAAGGACGCCCAAGGCCCAAGGTGGAAACGCCGACGCGTTGCCGGGGCAGCGGTTCGCCCGCCGCGGCGGCGTCAGGCTTCCGCTCAGTTCGCGGTGATCGCGACCGTCACGACGTCGGTGTAGGTACCGGCCCGCACGGTCGTCGCCACCGCATCGTTGGTTGTCGTCTCACGCACACCGAAGGTGCGGAAGGTAATGCTACCGGTCTGGCCCTCGACGAAGGCCGGCGCACCGCTGAAGATGGAGACCTCGGGCGCGGTCAGCTGGCGCTCAGCAAAGCTCAGCCCGCTGCCGCCGCCATGCTGAACCGTGTAGGCGATCTGATCCTCGCCGCCGCCCACCGTACCCTCGCGGAACAGGAAGCCGTTGTTCTGCGAGGAAATGGTCCGGGTAAAGCCGCCTGGCGCGTTGCAGACATAGGTGATGCTGCCGCCACCGCCCGTGGCCGTGACCTGCGTGCTGGTGTCGATATCCGAGAGAACGCCGAAATCCTTGTCTTGGGCGCCGTCGGCATCGGCTGCCGAGGAGAAGGCACCGCAAACCGGCTCGACCTCGGCAGTCAGGTTGTAGGTTAAGTCCTGCGCCGCGGCACCTGCCGTCGTGACCGCCATCACGAACGCCGCCATCGAAAGTCTGCGGACCATGGCTATCCTCCAGAACCCTGATGAACTGCTGAACGACGCCACGCCTAGAGACGATCAAGCCACCTCGCGAGGATAACAGACCCTAAACGACTTGAGGAGATACAAGCAGGCCGTGCAGTCAACGCGTCTGCAAGTTGTGGTGATGAAGGGGCTGAAGAGACGACAGTTCGCGGTTTCTGACGGGGCTGCTCGATGAAAGGGCGCTGAGGGATAGCGGCGCTTTCAATCTGGCTTAAGGCGTCACCCCTAGTCTCCTGGGCATGAGGTCGTCTGCGCTTGCCCTGTTGTCGCTTCTCGTGCTGACCGCACCGGTGAGCGCACCGGCTGGTGAGGTCCTGCGCTTCCGCCTATCGGCCACGGTCGGGCCGATATGCCAGATCACGGACACTCGGCGGATCCCTGGGGTCTCGCAAACCACCTTGCGCATCGCAACGGCCTGCAATGTCGAGCGGTTTCGCCTCCGTCTCGACCCGCCGCCAGAGGCGATGACGCTCCGTAGCCGACAACATCTTACGGTGGAGCTTGGAGACGACCGGAGCATTCTGGCCCGCGTCGATCGCCCGGGCGAGCAGATGCTGGATCTCACGGTGCCCAACGCGTCGCTGCCGCTCCAACTAACGCTCGAAACGTCGCCGGGCTGGTAGATCGCCTGGGACACGGCTCCGGGCACAACGACCTCTGCCGTCACGTGGCCGGGTCGGTGCCAGCGATCTGCCCCACCGGACCGGTGCACGCCGATGATTTGAGAAAGGCATGCCCCGTGTGGTGCATGACGGACAGATTGACAGGGATCGTCGCGAAGTCGCGGCAGCTTGAGATGCTGGCAGCGGCCATGAGCACGGCACGGCCAACGAACCCATCGCACTCGCCATGTTAGTGGCCTCGGTAATCGGAGCGCAGGGGCTTGGCGAGGACGTATACGATGGGGCGCGATGGTCGGTGCGATCCGCGGCCGCTCATCTTTCCGCCGACTGGCCGTTGCTGAAGACCGGGACCCTGACATAGCGGGTGGCTTCGTCGAAGCTCTCGAGCTCCAGCGCCCAGGTAGAGTCTGGCCAGTGCATCGTCAGCGCACCGCTGCCCGGTCGATAGACCGCCGTGTAGAGCGTGCCGAAGCCCTGATCGAAGGCTGTCGAATAGAGGGGCGGGCGAAGGAAGGCACCGATGAACCGCTCCGCCGGCTCCATATGCAGGGTCAGGCGGTTCAACAGGAAGCGCTCGCGCTCGACCGTCGCCGTGAAGCGCGCATGGCTGGACCACTCGACGCGTTGCTGGTGGTTCGTCGCGGCCGGCGATCCCGTCACCACGGTGCTACGATCGGGCGCCAGAAAGACGGTCGCGTAGCTGCGCGCCTTGTCGAGCACCGTCACGTTGTAGCTCATATGGCAGGGCACGCGCTGAAGGGTCGCGACCGCCTCCTTCGTTGTCTCGCAGGTCTGCAGGATGTAGCGCAGGATCAGCGGCACGCCGAAGCCGTCGCCGCAGGCGCGCCGGCCACCGAAGGTCAGCGAGACGGCGAGCCCGACCTCGTTCACGCCGTCGACGAGGCCCCAGCCGCCGTCGCTCAGCCCCATCACGCGACGGCCCTGCCAGCCCGTGTGCAGGATCAGCGCATCGAAGGCATGCGGGTCGTAGTCGTAGTTCCGCACGAGGATCGGCTCCTCGCCCGGCCAGATCGCCTGCGAGCACCCCGCGAGATAGGGCGGTGGGCGATAGAAGCTTAGGAAGCGGGCCGCCACATCGCCGCCACCCGCAAGCGCGCAGAGCTGGTCGTACAGCTCCACGAGCTCGGGCATGTGCTGCGCCAACGCCTTTCGCGAGCCCAGATAGGTCGGTCGCGCCGCCAACCCCTCACGTTCCCACCAGCGTTGATAGGCCGGCCAGTGCTCGGCGAAGAGCGCGGCCCATCGCGGCCCTGGCTGATCTTCTGCGACAGCGCGGAACGAGAGCTCCATCGGCCCTCAGAGGATCTTGAAGGCCGGGTCGGAGAGCGTGGAGGCTGCCGGCAGCGGGCGGGCCGCGAAGGCGGACTTGATGCCGTCGATCCACCTCTTCGCCCGGTCGTTCAGCTTGAACGCATTGGTCATCGATCGACCGCGGGTGACGAGGATGCCGAGATCCGCACCCTCATAGCGGTAATCGCCCGGCTTCAGGATGCGCAGGAAGAACGCCTCCTGCTCGGACTCCACGGCGCGGCGGTGATAGTCGAACCGGTCGAACACGACGCGGCCGTCATCCAGCATCCGGTAGATCCCGCTCTCGGGCGCCTGGGTCAGGATGTCGACGCTGTCGTCGGTATGCTTGATCACCATCTGCGACCACGAGTCGATCATGTCGGGATCGGCCCAGCGGGCGTTCAGCTCCTCAACGTCCAGTTCGAACGCCTTGCCCGAGAACTCCAGCAGGTGGAACAGGAACAGCGGCGCGTCGGCATGGGCGAAGGCCGCGTGATTGGTCATCGACGAGGCACCCGTGATCCGCGGGTTGAGTTCGCCGAGCCAGAGATCGCCGGTCTTCTTGTCGATCAGGAAATCGAGCTCGAAATAGCCGCGATAGCCCTCTTTGCGGAGCTGTTCGCCAAACTTGAAGGTAAGCTCGCGCGCGTGCTGGCGCACCTTCGGGGGAAAGGCGGTGGCGAAGATCTCGTTGCCGCACCAGCCGCCGCGATAGGGGGTCAGTTCCTTGAAGCCGACCAGCTCGGTCATCAGCGGGCCGACGATGGTGCCCTGCTTGGTCGAGCACGCCTCGATCGCCGAGCCGCGGCAGTCGATGCGCTTCATGATCTTGATCTCACCCTGGCCGATGATCTCGTGCTCGTGACGGCGGAAATCAGCCTCGGACTTGATGAAGAAGGTGGTGTGGCCACTGTCGCCGAAGGCCGACTGCAGAACCAGGTCGTGTCCGAGGCCGGCCTTCTCGCAGACCTTCTGCAGCTGCTTGTAGTCGGTCACCTCAGAGAGGGTGTTCGGCACCGATGGGACGCCAGCCTTGTTGCCGATGCGCACGGTCTCGATCTTGTTGTCACATTTCTCGCGCAGCTTGGCCTTCGGGAACCAGACCTCGGCACCCAGTTCCTTGGCCAGCTTCTCGGTGTCCTTGTCGAACATAAGAAACACGAATTTCGGCTTCGGCCCGCGATCGCCGACATAGTCGACCACCGCCTTGTGCTGCAGCAGGTAGTTGTTGATGTCCTCGATCGATTGAAACTCGTCATGCGGGATCTCGGACGGTACGAAGACATTCGGATGCCGCCCGTCGAAACAGTCCAAGTAATTAATGTACTTGAAATTCTTCACCCATTCATCAATGCCGAGAAGGTTGAAGTTAGTCGCGGAGACGAAATAGATCGGCTGCTCGTTGCGGTGAAAGAAACGGCGGATCTCCGAGATGTTCTTCAGCACCTTCTTCGGCATGGTGGTCTCTCCGTCCCTGAATACGTTTGTTTTTCGCGGCCATCTTACTCAGCGGCCGTCGACAGCGGTTTGCCGGCCTGCTTGGCGAGCGCTTCGTCGGTGAAGACCCGGAGGCCCAGATCCGGTCGGTAGCCGTGGATCTCGTTCACGTCGAGCGCGCGCATGAAGGCCAGGATCTCCTCCGAGATCACCTGACCGGGCACCAGGATCGGGAAGCCCGGCGGGTAGGGGATGATGAAGCTTGCGGACACGACCTCGCGCCCGCTTGCCATCGCCGCCTTCACCGAGCCGTCGAGCGCGAGGTAATCGCAGTTGTCCTCGTCATAGGCCAGGAAGAAGGCTGCGCGCATATCGCCCTCGGGCGTGTCCGATCCGTCGCGGCAGCGGAAGGCGTCGTGGAACCGGCTGAAATCGGGCAGCGGCGGCAGGTCCTCGACCAGGCTTTGCACGCGCTTCTCGAAGGCGCGGCGCTCCATCCGCGACGCGTCGTCCAGCAGGTCGTCCAGCTCCTTGGCGATCTCGACCAACACTTCGATCAAATAGGCGACCGAGGATCGTGTCGTGCCGATATTGGTCATGAACAGCACGGTGTTGCGGGAGGTCTTGTTGATCTGGATCCCGTATTTGTCCATCAGGATCCGGGTCTTGAACGTGTCGCCGTCCCAGCCCGTGCCGCCCACCGACAGCGTCACGCGGGTCGCGTCCAGGACGAACTCGTCCGAGGCCCAGCATTCCCAGATATCGGTCCAGCCCTGATCGGGGTCGTAGTAGGATTGCACCCCGCTCTCGCGATACTGCTCGGGGATCAGGTCGCCGGCGGTCAGGACCTTGAAGTACTTCGACAGCAGCGGGTGGGTCGAGATCGCGCGGCGCATCGACATCGCCGCCTCCACCTGGCGCTGCACGAACTCGAAGCCCTCCAGCTCGACCTGGCGCCGCCCGACATCGAGCGAGGCGATGATCTGGTAGTTCGGTGAGGTCGAGGTGTGGGTCATGTAGGCTTCGTGGAACGCCTGCTCGACCTCGCCTTTGAAGTCCTGGTCGTTGACGTGGATCATCGAGCCCTGGCGGAGCGATGTCAGCGTCTTGTGGGTGGACTGCGTGGTGTAGACCCTGACCCGCGCATTGGGCGGCGGCAGGAGGCGGGTTTTCAGCAGCGCCTCGTCATCGGCGCCGGCCAGCTTGGTGCGCTGCTTGTCATGGGCTGCCGCGTGCTCGGCACTCCGCAGCCGTTCGCGCAGGACGTTGGCGGCGTTCATGCCGGTGCGCTGGCGATAGGTCGGGCCGAAACGCGCGAAGGCGAACCAGGCCTCGTCCCACAGGAAGATGAGGTCGGGCTTGATGGCGAGGCATTCCTCCATCACCCGCTCGACGTTGTAGGCGATGCCGTCGAAGGTGCAGTTCGTCAGCAGCAGCATCCGGACGCGGTCCAGCTTGCCCGCCGCCTTCAGCTCCAGAAGCCGGTGCTTGATCTCGCGAAGGGGAACCGCGCCGTACATCGAGTATTCGTTGAGCGGATAGCTATCGAGATAGACGACCTCGGCGCCCGACAGGACCAGGCCGTAATGGTGCGACTTATGGCAGTCGCGGTCGACCAGAACGATGTCTCCCGGACGCACCAGCGCTTGCACCACGATCTTGTTGCAGGTCGATGTGCCGTTGGTCGCGAAGAAGGTTTGCTTGGCCCCGAAGGCCCGCGCGGCAAGTTCCTGCGCCTCCTTGATCGGGCCATGTGGCTCCAGCAGGCTGTCGAGGCCGCCGGACGTCGCCGAGGTTTCCGCCAGGAAGATATTCGGCCCGTAGAAGGCGCCCATATCCTGGATCCAGTGCGAGCGGGTGATCGACTTGCCGCGACTGATCGGCATGGCGTGGAAGACGCCGGTCGGCTGCTTCGAATACTCCTTTAGCGCGGTGAAGAACGGCGTCTTGAAGCGCCGGTTCACGCCCCTGATGATGTTCAGGTGCAGCTCCATGAAGTCTTCCTGATTGTAGAAGACCCGCCGGCAGCGGCCGAGATCGAGGCCCGCAACCTCCTCCACCGAACGCTCGGTGATCAGGTAGACATCAAGTTCGGGCCGTACCTTCGCGATCAGGCGCGTCAGCTCGGTGCCGTAGTCGCCGGGGTCCAGCCCGTCGACATCCTCGTCACCCACACGCTTGATATAGCGCTGCAGGATCGGGAGCATGTTCTTCGACTTCAGCGTCAGCCCCGGTCGGACGACCACCGCCTGGATGTTGTGGTTGAACAGGATCGCGATCAGCGCGTCTTCCAGGCTCGGCACCATTACCGGCTCGTAGACGAAGGCATCCTCGCTGCGGCGCATGCGCGCCAGGCTCGAGCGCAGCCAGCGGTCCTGCTGTTCGGAAAGGCTATCGACGATCAGCGTCTCGAAATAGGGCCGCGACATCGCGCGCGCCTCGACCGACTGGGTCGACTCGTCCTCGATATCCTCGGCATCGCCGTCATCTCGGGCCAGCGGGATGTGCCGGCGGCGATAGGCCCCCGAGGTCAGCGCCCTGACGGCACGGCGCACCGAGAACGACAGCTCGTCCAGATTGCGATGGTCGAGCTGGCGGCGCATGTGGTCGAAGGCGACCAGGCCGGGGAAGGCCCAATACATCTCGATCGGGGCGAGGCTGTCGAACAGCTCCTCTGCCTCGCGCAAGAGCTTGGCGCCCTTCCGCCCCTCCGATCCGTCCCGATCCAGCGCCTCGGTCACGGTCCGCAGCGCGCTCCAGCGATCGGCGCGAAGCTGCACGGCGCTGTAGTAGTCACCGATGGAATGGGTGCGGGCGACGGCTGGCGCGGCGGGCATTGTGTTCTCCTTGTTGCGGGGCGCGACGGGTTGGGTCGGACGATCTCCCGTCCGGCATCAGCCCGATGCCATGCGCCCGGTGATCGGAGCGATCGTGCTTGCATGATCGGTGTGCGGCGTGCCGGCCTCGGGCGAGAGACGCGGGTCGGCGGCGGTCGCAGCGGTACTGGAAGCGATAGGGTCCAGGCCCGCACGCGTGCCGCGCTGCGGCAGTTCCAGCGGGCCCAGCGTGTCGAGATATGCCTTCGCCGCCGGGTCGCCAGCGTAGATCGGAAACTCGGCCGAGCGGTCGCGGAAGCTCTTCAGCACTTGGCCGAGGCCCTTCATCCCCGTCTCGCGCTGGCGGCGCACCTGGTCGAGGTCGATCTCGATGGGGAACATGTCCTCCTGCCCGGCCGACTGGTGCAGGACATGGGCCGAGGGGTCGATCACAGAGGAACGGCCGACGCCGCCGGCACCCAGACCGTTAACATCGAAGACATAGCACTGGAACTGCGCCGCCGTCGCCCGCGCGATCGCCAGCTCGGCATCGCGGTCGGTCGTACCGGTCAGCACGGGATGCAGCAGCACCTCGACGCCCTGGCTCGTCAGCTGGCGCGTCGTCTCGGGGAACCAGATATCGTAGCAGATCGACAGCCCGAACCGCCCGACACCGGGCACGTCGAAGACACAGAACTCGGTGCCCGCCTCAACATCCGTCTCATAGGGGCGGAAGGGAAACATCTTGGCGTAACGCGCCACGATCTCTCCCTCGGGATTGATCACGACCGAGGTGTTGCGGATCTTCCCGTCGGCGCCGCGCTCGAACATCGAGCCTGGGATCAGCCATATGCCGTGCCGGCGCGCATCGGCGCAGAACTGGTCGAGGACCTGGTTCGGGAAGGGCTGTGCGAAGCGCAGCAGCGGCCCATACGGGGCAAGCTCGCTGAACAGCACCATCTGGGTCCAGGGAAAGCGCGCCATCAGGATGTCGAGCCGGTGGCGCATCGCCTCCACATTGTCGTGCAGCGCGGCCACGTGCATCTGCACACCCGCAATGGCGAAGGGAGTCATGGTGGTCAGCGCCCCGGCTTGCGTTTCTCGATCAGATGACCGTCGCACGTATGGTCTGCAGGCACCATGCAAAGGCGCTGAAGGCGCGCAGGACGCAACCATGCACGCGCCGGATGTCCGTATTGACCCGCGATCGCCCTCTCCGTCGCGAGGCGACACGGATCGAACGCTCTCGCCGGCCGACCGGGACCATCGCTCCTCGGAGCGCCCTACGCCTGCATCGCCATCGCCGCTGCAGGAGCGCGCGTTGACCGTCGTGGTGTTGATCGCCAGCTTGGGCCTCTGATGACGATCCTCGCAACGCCGCCCGGCTCTGCCATTCATGCGCATCAGCCTTTGCCAGCAGGCGAAAGGGGCACCGAGCGCCGCGTCGTGCCTGCCTTGCGAGATCGCGCATGGGAACCCGGAAGGCATCGCGCCAAGAACCGTTTCGGCGACAGCGGGGCTGACATTTGAG
>JBCCSW010000045.1:0-15951 GCA_039199465.1 Pseudomonadota bacterium | reverse complement strand
GTGGGAGAACGGTGCCTTCTACTTCATCGAGATGAATACCAGGCTGCAGGTGGAGCACCCGGTGACCGAGATGGTGTTCGCCATCGATCTGGTCGCCGAGCAGCTGCGCATCGCCGCGGGCGAGGGCATGTCGCTCAGCCAGGACACGTTGATCCCGCGCGGCCACGCCATCGAGTGTCGCATCAATGCCGAGCGGGTGCCCGACTTCGTGCCCTCGCCCGGCGATGTCACCGCGTTCCACGCGCCGGGCGGTCTCGGCGTGCGCATGGATAGCGGGCTTTACGGCGGCTATCGCATCCCGCCCTATTACGACAGCCTCATCGCCAAGCTGATCGTCCATGGCGAGGATCGCGATGCGGCTCTGCGTCGGCTCGGCCGCGCGCTGAACGAACTTGTGGTCGACGGGGTCGAGACCACGACGCCGCTGTTCCGAGCGCTGCTCGAGGAACCGCAGATCCGCGCCGGCGTCTACTCGATCCACTGGCTTGAGGAGTGGCTGTCGGCCGGGGGCATGAAGGACGGTTAGAGCAGATTGGTGGCGATCGCGCATCGCTGCGGGACGTTAACAGTCGCGCCTTGGGTGATTGACGCGCCTGTGACATGCTTCGGCCACCGCGGTGCTGCCGGCTCTCATACGGCAGCGGTCCGGCGGAGCCAGGGAACGATCCATGAAAGACGCCGATTTCATCGACGATCTGACGCCGGAGATCCTTCTCAAGGCCTATGCCGCCGGCGTCTTTCCGATGGCCGACAGTGCCGAGGCGGAAGACGTGTTCTGGGTCGAGCCGCGGCGTCGTGGGATCCTGCCGCTTGAGCGGCTGCATATCTCCCGGTCGCTCCGCAAGCGGCTGCGGCGCGCCGATCACGAGGTCAGGGTCGACACCGCCTTCGACGAGGTCGTGGCGGCTTGCGCGGATCGGCCCGAGACCTGGATCAACGCGAAGATCATCGATCTCTACGGTGCGCTGCACCGCGGCGGGCACGCCCATTCGGTCGAGGTGTGGTCCGATAATCAGCTGATCGGAGGCCTCTATGGCGTGCGTCTCGGCGCGGCGTTCTTCGGCGAGAGCATGTTCAGCCGCGAGCGCGATGCCTCGAAGATCGCCCTGGTGCATCTTGTGGCGCGGCTGATTGCCGGCGATTTCCGCCTGCTCGACACACAGTTCGTCACCGATCACCTGCTGTCGCTCGGCGCCGTGACCGTGTCGCGGCCGATCTATCGGGCGCTGTTGGCCGAGGCGCTGTCGCGCTCGGCCTCGTTCGACGCGTTGCCGCCGGTCGTCTCGGGCGACCGCGCGATGCAGGAGATCAACCACACGTCATAGCGCGGGTGGTCGAGTGCCGAGAGCGCGGGGCTTTCGGCGAACATCCAGCCCGAGAACACGGCGCCATCCTCGACGCGGGCGTCGGCGATCTCGATCAGGCCGATATCGCCGATGCCGCCGCGCTGCTCGGGCCGCGCACAGGCGACCAGCGTCAGGGTCAGGCGGTGAAAGCCGGTCGGGCTGCCCGCCCTCAGCTCGACTGTCTCGGTGGTCGCGGTCACCATGTCGAGGATGGCGACGCGCGCGCTGTCGGCCTCGGCCGCCGCACCGATGGTGATGCTGCGGTCGACCTCGGGAAACTCGGGCGTCCTGAAGGGCGCGGCCTTGAACCTGCCATCGTCCGCGGACGCGTCGGCATCGGCGGCCGCGGCGAGATCGCCCTCGGCTTCGGCCAAGGCGGCGGCTGCCGGATCCTCGATGATGGCCTCGCCGTTCTCGTCTGTCTCGGGCGCGGTTTCGGCCGCCGAGGGGTCTGACGGCGGCGCCAGCTCGCTGCTTTCGATACCCGCCGGTGGTGCGAGGTCGTCGCGAGCGATCCCGTCGTCCTCGGACCCGAGATCGATCTGCTCCCCGGGCGTCGCCTGCTGCCGCGCGGCAGGGGCACGCGATCCGTTTGGCAGCAGCACCGGCCTGCCCTGCACTGGCCTGCTGCGGGGCAGAGGCGCCGTCTCGGCCGCGGCACCCGTCGACCCAGCGTCACCCGCGGACTGCGCGATGGCGGATGCGGGCACGGCGAGAGCGAGGCCGAGCGCGACGCCGGCGGCGCCCGACGCTACCCGCAGCGATATCGGCGAACGCTGCCGTGCCGATCCCGAAACCGCCACCCTCGTCCTCCGCCGTTGCACCCTCGGCCTCACTCCCCGCTGTCGCCGCCACCGCCCGCGATGAAGCGCCCCACCAGGTCGAGCAGGTTCACGCTGTCCTGCGTGAACTCGATCATCTCGCCGTCCTGCAGCATGAATTCCGAGGATCCCGGGGTCAGCGCGATGTAGCTGTCGCCGAGGAGGCTGGCCTGGGTGATCTTTGCGGCCGTGTCGTCGGGAATGTCGACGCCGGGCTGGATGGTCAGGGTGACGCGGGCGCGATAGCGTTCGGGATCCAGCGCCATATTGGCGATCGAGCCGACCTTGACGCCGGCGATGCGCACGTCCCCGCCGGGCGCGATCCCCTCGGCGCGGCGAAACTCGGCCACCAGTTCGGTGCCGCCGCCGCGGCTGAAGCCGAGATCCGCGACTGTCGCGGCATAGACGATGAAGCCGGCCGCGGCGACCAGCACGATTGCGCCGACCGTGGTCTCGGCAGTGGTCTCAGACATCGGTGGTTCCTATTCCGGCTGCCAGGCGTCGTAGTCGCCCCGCGCTGGCGGCCGCTTTTCAGGCGTCAGCACGCTGCCCGGTGGGCGATAGGCGAAATCGGTGCCCGACATGTTGGGCTTGTGCGCCTTCTCCCAGGTCTTCACCTCAAACGGCTGCTCGCTGGGGGGCGTGTCATAGGTATGGTGCAGCCAGCCATGCCAGTCGGGCGAGATGCGCGAGGCCTCGCTCTCGCCGTTGTAGATGACCCAGCGCCGGCTGGCATCGGCGGTCTGGTAGAAGACGTTGCCGTATTCGTCCTCGCCCACGCGCTGGCCGTGGCGGGCGGTGTAGAGGCGGGTGCCAAGGGTCTGGCCGTTCCACCAGGTCACCAGTTCCAGCACTCTCTCGATCAGGCGCATGCGCCGCCCCCTATGGCTGCGGCGCGCACTATGGCGCGCGCGCTGCGCGAGGTCCAGCAGAGCCGCTAAGTGATTGCCCTAACGGCACATGTGTCACATCTGCCACATAGTTGACGTGCACGTCAAAGTGATCGCCCCGCTGGGGCTTCTGCCCTTGTGGCGTCATGCGCAATGCCCGAACCGAAGCGTCCACACGACTTTGAAAGAATCGTGACACCGCGGAGGAAGCGATGATTGATACGTCACGGAAGATCTCTCTCGCGCGCTCGACGAGCGCTGCAGCTCTCACCCTCGTGCTGACCCCTGCGCTGGCCACGGCCGGTGCGTTTCAGCTGAACGAGCGATCCACGAAATCCCAGGGAATGTCCTTCGCCGACAGTGTGTCCGGCGCCAAGGACGTGACCTATGCGCTGTTCAACCCGGCCGCCTTCAGCAAGGTCGCCAACATCGAGATCGGCGGCAACATCTCGATCGTGGCGCCGGTGTCGGACGGGCGCACGACCGATTTCCTGGTCGATGGCGAGCTGCTGGCCGGCGGCGCCCCCGACCCCTCCACCCCGCCGGTGTCCTCTCCCGTCCCGCCGGGCTTCTTCGGTGCGACAGGCAGCACCGACGCCGACCGGTCGGGCGTGGTACCGTCCTTTGCGGCCGGCTACCGGTTGACCGAGGAGATCGTACTGGGCTTCGGGACGCGAACGCCGTTCGGCCTGTCGACCGAGAACCCGTCGAACTTCATCGGCGCACCCGACGGCATCCAGTCGACACTGGCGACGGTCGAGGCGCAGTTCAGCGCCTCCTACAACCCTCTGCCGAACCTCGCGCTCGGCGCCTCGCTCAACCTGCTCTACATCGACGCCCGGCTGACCAGCAGCGCGCTGGTGCTCGACGGCGACGAGTTCGAGATCGGCTTCTCGGCCGGCGCCCTGTTCGAGCCGTTCGCCGGCACCTCGATCGGCGTCGCCTGGCACAACGGCTATGACATCGACATCGACGAGGCGGAGATCCAGTTCCAGAGCAGCTTCCCGATAACGGGTCTCGCGGGGATCAACTCGACCGGTGTCGTCTCGGCCAGCCTGCCCGGCACCCTGCAGGTCGGCATCACACAAGAGATAACGCCGGATCTGCGCGCCTCGATCGAAGGTCGATGGATCAACTGGTCGGTGTTCGAGTCGATCGATGTTGACGAGGAGGAGTTCGGCTTCGAGACCGCCGACCCGCAGGACTATGAGGACGCGTTCTTCGTGGCCGCTGGTATCGAGTACGACCTGTTCGACCACACCGCCATCCGCTTCGGCGTCGCCTATGACGAAACGCCGACGCAGGACTTCGGCTCGGTCGAAGGCCGTACCGTGCGCGTGCCGGACGAGGACCGGGTGTGGTTCTCGATCGGCGGCAGCCACGACATGAACCTGTTCGGCCAGGACATGACGATCGACGCGGCCTACAGCTATCTGCACGCCTTCAACGACCCCGAGGTGGTGATCCGGAACGGCCCCTTCGCCGGCTCGACGGTCGAGTACGAGGGCGGCGCGCACATCATCTCGGTCGGCGGCTCGCTCCGCTTCTGAGGTTTCCGGCATCGCGGCTCGTCGCCGCGATCGGTCGTCGCGGGATCGCGGTATGGCCGGCACCGGGGATGATCATCCGGCACCGTGCGTTGTGGCGGGCCGTGCAGTTGGGGCTGGGGAGAAGCCGCGAGCGGCTTCCGATCGAGCGTTCTGCCGCGGTCGGGGCGCGTCAAGGACGGGCGGGCTGCGCCCGTCGCTGCCGCGATCCTTGACCCACCCCGCCCACGGCGCATCGCGACAAGGGCATGCCGCTCAAGCGTCTGCCCAATCCAGAAAAATCCCGACGGCCCTCGACAGCAGAAGCGGCCCGCAGGAAATGACGATCTGGCCATGCGCTCGGCGTGCAATGTACCGGTCGTCATCGTCATCGTGATCGTGATCGTGGCCTGGGATCCCGTGGGCGATCACGACAAAGGGGCGGTCGGCCGGATCCGTGCCGGTCAGGTCGATCTCCACGTGCCAGCCCGGGTTGTCGAGCGTCTCGATAGTCACGCCGCACTGGTGCTGCCAACCGCCGTCTGACTGTGTCAGATACCAGGCCTGCAACCGGCAGAGGACATCCATCGTTCTTCTGCCTAAAGCGGATCGAGGTCGCCCTCGGCGCGCTGGCGGCGGAAGGCCTCGGCATGGCTCGTCAGCCGCCCCTCGGCGATCGCGCGGCGCAGACCCGCCATCATCTCCTGATAGAAGTGCAGATTGTGCGCGGTGGTCAGCATCATCGCGATGATCTCGCCCGCGCGCGTCACGTGGTGCAGATAGGCGCGGCTATAGGCACGGCAGCAGGGGCACGCACAGTCCGGGTCCAGCGGGCGCGGATCATCGCGGTGCCGGGCGTTCTTCAGGTTGATATCGCCCCGGCGAGTGAAGGCCTGCCCTGTCCGGCCGGAACGGGTGGGCAGCACGCAGTCGAACATGTCTACGCCCCGCTCGACCGCGCCGACGATGTCCTCGGGCTTGCCGACGCCCATCAAATAGCGCGGCCGATCCGCGGGCAGCATCGCGGGCGCGTAGTCCAGCACCTCGAACATCAGGCCCTGCCCCTCGCCGACGGCGAGACCGCCGATGGCATAGCCGTCGAAGCCGATCGCCTTGAGCGCCTCGGCGCTTTCGCCGCGCAGATCCTGGAAGGTCGAGCCCTGCTGGATGCCGAACAGCGCATGGCCCGGCCGGTCGCCGAAAGCCTCGCGCGAGCGCGCTGCCCAGCGCATGGAGAGCGCCATCGAGCTGCCTGCCGTCGCGTGGTCGGCCGGGTACGGCGTGCATTCGTCGAAGGCCATCATGATGTCCGAGCCGAGCAGCGCCTGGATCTGCATCGAGCTTTCGGGGGTCAGAAGGTGTTTGGAGCCGTCGATGTGGCTTGCGAAGCTGACGCCCTGTTCGCTGAGCTTGCGCAGCTCTGCCAGCGACATGACCTGAAAGCCGCCCGAGTCGGTGAGGATCGGCCGGTCCCAATTCATGAAGCGGTGCAGCCCCCCCAGCCGGGCGATCCGCTCGGCGCCAGGACGTAGCATCAGGTGGTAGGTATTGCCGAGCAGGATGTCCGCACCGGACGCGCGCACCTGCTCCGGCAGCATCGCCTTGACCGTCGCCGCGGTGCCGACCGGCATGTAGGCGGGCGTCCGGATCGTGCCGCGCGCGGTGTCGAGCCGGCCCGTTCGGGCGCGTCCGTCGGTGGCGTCGATATGGAAGGCGAAGGCGCTCATTTGCGGGATGGGTCCGGTCGGGCTGTCGGGCTGTCGGGCGGGCGGTCGAGCAAGCGTGCATCGTGCATGCCCGCCGAGGCCAGTGGCGCCTCAGCGTCGACCGGTCAAGGGTCGGGCCGGTCGAGCGGGCGGAGGGGGCGCCGCGTTCAGATGATCCGGATCCCGCGCGCGCCGAACATGGGATCGGGGCCCGAGCGCTTCGGCCGACGCCGGGTCGCAAGGCGACCGGCCCGGTCGTCGACGAGGCGTCCGCCGACAGGTGCGAACGCGGCCTCGATCCGAGCGGGTTTGGGGCGGCGACGTAGCGGACCGCGGCCGTCCATAGCCCAGGCCGCCGTCTAACGCTGTGCGCACTGTTGCGGGGCGGCGACTGAGACCGCCTGGCACGGGCAGCGATGCCGGCGACGTGAGCGCCACGGTCTCACTCCTGACTGCCCGGCGCATGACCGCCGACAAAATCCTGGAAGCAAGACCTAGGGTTTGCCACCATGCACGTGGGTACCGGGCCAGCTTTTCGTTCCCACCGCCGGCGTTGTGGTGATGCCAGCCGTCTGGACCCGTCGAGTGCGGCTTTCTATATCGTTGCGACGCGGCATGGGATTGGGCGCATGAGCGAGAGCACGGCTGAACAGACGACGCTGGCGGACGAGGGCGAGCCGATCATCCGGCCGTCGAGCACCGAGCACGCGCTCTATGACCATGTCGTCGAGGCCTGTCGCACGGTGTTCGACCCCGAGATTCCGGTGAACATCTACGATCTTGGCCTGATCTACTCGATCCGCATCGACGAGGAATCGAATGTGGCGATCGACATGACGTTGACGGCGCCAGGCTGTCCCGTGGCGGGCGAGATGCCCGGCTGGGTCGCCGATGCGGTCGAGCCGCTGAGCGGCGTCAAGACCGTCGAGGTCCATATGGTTTGGGAGCCGCCCTGGGGCATGGACCGGCTGACCGAGGATGCCCGTCTCGAACTCGGGCTGATGTGAGGCAACGATGTTTGCGATCCCAGGACAGGACCCGGTCACCCTCACCGACGCCGCCGTTCGCCGCATCAGCCGGTTGATGGAGGGCGGCGACGTCAAGGGCCTGAAGATCGGGGTCAAGAAGGGCGGCTGTGCGGGCATGGAATACACCATGGAGCACGCCACCGAGATCGGTGAGCACGACGTGGTGGTGGAGCGCGACGGCGCCCGGCTGCTGATTGCGCCGATGGCCCAGATGTTCCTGTTCGGCACCGAGATCGACTACAAGACCTCGCTGCTCGAAAGCGGCTTCGTCTTCAACAATCCCAACGTCGTCGACAGCTGCGGCTGCGGGGAGAGCGTGAAGTTCGCCGAGCAGGGATGAGACCGCCTCTCCGATAATCGGCGCTGCGATCCCGGATCGAGGCGCGTCCGCGCGGTCGACCCGCCAGATACCGTGCCAGCCAAACGCGACCCTCCGACCACTCCGCCGAACGACCCCCGCCCAATGACCCCCCGCTAATGACCCCCGCCGAACCTCGCCCGCCGACCGCTCAGCCCGGAGAGAGTGCATGACCCGACGCGCCTTCGTCGCCGGCAATTGGAAGATGAACGGTCTGCGTGCCGCGCGCGGTGAGTTGGAGGCGATGCTGGCGGGCGCCGCTGGCGGCGATGTCGAGGTCCTGATTTGCCCGCCGGCGACCCTGATCGCCGAGTTCAGCGCGGCCACGGCCGAACAGGCGATCGGGATCGGCGGACAGGACTGCCACGCAGCGGCCTCCGGCGCGCATACGGGCGACATATCGGCCGGGATGCTCGCCGATGCCGGCGCCACGGCGGTGATCCTCGGCCATTCAGAGCGTCGCGCCGACCATGGCGAGAGCGACGCCGAGGTGCGCGGGAAGGTCGACGCAGCCTGGGCCGCCGGGCTCATCGCCATCGTCTGCGTGGGCGAGACCGAGGCCGAGCGCGATGCCGGCCGTGCCGAGGATGTTGTGGCGACGCAGCTCACAGGCTCGGTCCCTGGCGGTGCCGACGCCGGGCGCCTTGTGGTGGCCTACGAGCCGGTCTGGGCGATCGGCACGGGACGCACGCCGTCGACCGCCGATATCGCGGCGATGCATGCGCATATCCGAAACCGGCTGCGCGCGATGATCGGGGCGGAGGCCGAGGGTGTGCGTTTGCTCTACGGCGGCTCGGTGAAGCCGGGCAATGCAGCCGAGATCTTCGCGCTGGACGATGTCGACGGCGGCCTGATCGGCGGCGCGAGCCTGAAGGCGACGGATTTCCTCGCTATTGTCGCAGCGACGGCTTGAACGCCAGCTGTCACGCGGGGTCGGCCCTCGGCCCGGCGCCCAAGAACCGACCCCGCCAGCTTGCGCCGGCGGGGTTTTTCTATGTGCGTCTCGATCGTCGATCCTGGGCGGCGACGACCATGTCTAGGCGAGATGCGCCTTGGCTTGGCCCACCCAGTCGTCGCGGAAACAGCGGCCCTTGAAGGCCTTCAGGTTGTCGTCGACCCAGGTCAGGTCCTTCTTCGTCATCTTCGCGATCTGCGCGAAGGTGTGGATACCGAGCCCGTTGAGCTGCTTCTCCAGCGCCGGCCCGATGCCCTTGATCAACTTCAGATCATCGGGTTTGGCGGGGGCCTTCGCCATGAGCATTTTCGGCGTCGCATCGGTCTTCGGCGCTGGCGCAGCCTCGGCAGTCGGCGCCGGTGCAGAAGACGGTGCGGGAGACGGAGCCTGAGCCTGGGCGGGAGCCTGGGCGGATGCCGGCTTAGAAGCGGGTTTTGACGCTGGGGCAGCCGCGACCTTGGCCATCGGCTCAACCGTCGCGGGGGCTTCTTTGGGTGCCGCTGCTTTCGTTGGAGCCGTCTTTGCGGGGGCCGTCTTTGCGGGGGCCGTCTTTGCAGGGGCCGCTTTGACTGGTGTCGGCTTAGCGGTCGCTGGCTTTTCCGCAGTTGGCTTGACCGGTGCCGACGACGCGGGGGCTGCGGCCACCGCCACGGGCTTCGGCGCCGCGGCCTTCACGGCAGGCTTGTCCGCGACCTCGGCGACGGCCTTGGTCACCGCCTTCACCGGCGCCGGGGCCTTGGCCTTGATCGGCTTGGCCTTCGGGGGTGCTACCGGCGTCAGCGGTTTGGCGCCGCCGTCCACCTTGGTGTAGGCAGCGAAGCGGTAGTCGACGCCGAACATCGGCGCGGTGGGGTAGAAGCTGATGAAGAACGCGAAGGCGTCCTCGGTGGGTTTCTGCCAACGCCGCAGCTCTTCAGTTGCGGTCGTCATGGTCATGGGGAACATGAGACCTCCTTTCGACGGCATCGCCTCTGCGCGCCTGCTTTCACTCCGCCCGCTGATAAGCCAGTCTATGTTGCATTGCAACATAGCCTTTAGGTGATGGCACCGGAAGACGCCGATACCTCTCTACAGCGCGACGCCGAGCCTCGGGCCGGGCCGGTCGTGGAGCGTTTCGCACCCAGCCCGACCGGGTTCCTGCATCTCGGCCATGCGTTCTCGGCCCTCGTCGCCTGGCGGGCCGCACGGGCGGCGGGCGGCCGTTTTCTGCTTCGCCTTGAGGACCTGGACCGATCACGCGTTCGCTCGGCCTTCGCCGAGGCCATCCTAACCGATTTGGACTGGCTCGGCATCCGCCCCGATGCCCCGGTCATGCTGCAATCGCAGCGCGGCGCAGCGCATCGGGCCGCCCTTGCGACGCTGAGCCGGGCGGGGCTGGTATTCCGCTGCACCTGCACCCGCAGCGACATCCGCGCCGCCGCCGCGCCGCAGGAGGGCGACGGGCCGGGCCTGGACGGGCCGGTCTATCCCGGCACCTGTCGGCGGCATCCGCCGCCTAGCGACCGGCCGGCGGCGCTCAGGCTGGATCTCGGGCGGGCGCTGGCGCTGCTGGGCGATGGGCCGCTGCGCTTTACGGAGTTGGGCGCGGGACCCGGCGGCGAGAGCGGCATGCAGAGCGTCGCCCCGTCGCTGCTGCGGCGGATGGCCGGCGACGTGGTGGTGCAGCGGCGCGACGGCACGGTCGCCTATCACCTGGCCGTGGTGGTCGACGACGCGGCGCAGGGCGTCAGCCACGTCACCCGGGGCGAGGATCTGTTCCACGCCACCATCCTCCATCGTCTCTTGCAGCGCCTGCTCGGCCTGCCCTGCCCGGTCTGGCGCCATCACCGCCTGATCCGCGACACCACGGGCCGACGCCTCGCCAAGCGTGATGACGACCGCAGCCTGCGGTCATTGAGGGAGGCGGGTTGGACGCCGGCCGATGTCGTGGCAGCCGTCGGGCTGCCGGCGCTGACGCCCCATGCCGTACCCAACGGCCCCTCAGGCGCCTAGCGGTCCTGCCCCATGTCGATGATGTCGACGCGCTCGCTCGGCCTGAGGCGGCTGCCGGTGGTCCCCGCGACCGGCGCCGCCCCGTCATCGGCATCGGCATCGGCATCGAGCTCACCCCGGCTGCCCGCGCTGAACAGATCGCGCAAGATGCCGGGCACTAAGATCGAGAGCGGATTGACGCGGATCGTTGGGTCGTCAAGCGAACCGGTGACCGAAAAGGTGAGGCCGAGGATGCCCTCGCCCCGCCTGCCGGTCAGGATGCGGCCGAGCACCGGGATACTGTCCAGGAAGCCCGATACCGCATAGGCGGGCGATGCCACGCCCCGCATGTCCAGGGCCTGTGATGCCTGGCTGATCGAGCCGCTCAGCCGCACTGCAAGCTTCGATCCCACGGCGATCGCGTTGTCGATCGCGATCGTCCCGTCGCGGTAGCGGAACGGGATCTCGACCTGGTCGAAGCCGAGGCCCTCCACCTCGATCTCGCGATCCAGATCGCCGTCGCGAACGATCCGCTCGAAGGTGCTGTTCTCGGTTAGCTTTATGTCCCGGATCGTCGCGGTGCCATTCAGCGCCGTCAGGCGCCCGCCGGGCAGAACCGCATCGAGGCGCAGGCTGCCGCCGCGTGCCTCCGCGGCCAGATCTGCGGCGCGCAGGAAGCTGCCGGCGTCGTTCGACTGCATCATGAAGGCGCCGGCACCCACCCCCCGCGGCGGCAGGCTGATGCTGCCCTCCACAGGCGCCTCGCCGTTCAGAAGCCCGCTGAAACGGCCGCTCAGCGTCCCGTTCTCTGGCCGGTCCAACCGGCCAGAGGCGCCGTTGATCTGCAGTTCGGGCGTCAGCGCCAGCGTTTCGACACTGAGATCGAGGCTGAAGCCCGGCAACGCATCGTCGGCCGAGGTGCCGGTCTCCTCCGCCTGGCGCAGGATCGCGATGTCGAGATGGCGGCCGGTCAGTCGCAGATCGCGCCGCCCCTGGTCCAGCAGGACATTGCCGCCGAGATCGACCAGGGTGCCGACGCGCAGCCGATCGATGGCGAGGTTCATCGCGCCGTCCTGCCCGATCAGGCCGCGGCCAGCGATATCGAGGCCCGAACCGGTAACGACCGCATTGCGCAGCAGGATGGTCTCGCCCAGTTCGACGCTGGCCCGAAGCGTCGCGGGGCGCCCAGCCTCCTTCTGCCAGGCGAGGGTCGGGGGCACGATGCGGGTATCGGTCAGATCGGCATCGACACTGAGGAGAGGGGCGCCACCGCCCGCTTGCTCGATCCGCATCTCCACGGCGGCCGGTCCACCGTCGAGGCCCGGCGGCAGCACACCGAGCTGCTCCAAGGTCTCCAGGGCCATCGGCCCGCTTAAGATGAGGGACCGGCCGGGGTCGGCGCCATAGCGCTCCTGCCATCTGACGGCCAGCGCGCTGCCTGCCGCGGTGATCGGCCCGGCGAGGGCCAGTGCCTCCGCATCGGCGTTGATCTCAAGCGTCGGCGCGCTGACCGCGACCGCCGGCATGCCCGGCAGCGCGAGATCCAGGGCGACGCCGGCCACGCGGCTTTCGACATCCACGTCGATCTCCGCGAGGCGGAGCGCCTTCAACAGCGGGAACTGTAGGCGGGCGGTGAGCTCGGCCTGCCCGTCGACGGGGCCGAGCGGCAGGCCGAGCTTGGTTACAAGCCGAAGCGGTGGACGGTCGATGACGCCCAGGACACCATCGACCGGGCCGCGCGCCCTGAGTGCGATGTCGGCGGGCGTCACCGGGCTGCCGAAGTCGAACAGGCGCATCGACGACCCAGCCAGATCGACCGTCAGGTTCGGCGAGGGCGATACCGTACCGGTCGTCATCGCCAGCACGAGGTCGTTCGCCGTCAGCGTCGCGCTGCCCGATCCACCGACAATCGGCGGCATTCCCTTCAGCGGCTCGGCGACGAGGTCGCGGTACTCGAAATCCATGGCCAGGGTCGCGTCGCCGGGGGCCAGGCCGACATGCGCGATCAGGCTTGGGATCTCGCCCTCAAGGATGTGCTCGCGCACCCAGGGTCGCGCATTGCCGCCGACGCCGTCGGGCCAGAGCGCCTTGAGATCGGTCACCGACACGTTCTCCGCGCCGATCCTGAGCGCACCGCGAAGGCCATCGTCATGCAGGGTCAGCCTGCCATCGCCGCGCACGACCAGCGCGCCGCGTTCCAGCGTAAGGGCGGCAATGTCGATGCGCCCAGCCTCGAAATCCGCAGAGACGACGGCGCTGCCGCGGTCGACGATGGCGCTGGAGGAGAGCGTGTCCGGCAGGCTGATGAGGCCTGAGGAGAGTGCGAGATCCGCCTCGATCCGCGTCGGTACTCCGGCCGCGTCGCGGGCGATCCGACCGGTGCCGCTAAGCTCGGCCGAGACGGTCGGCCCGAACAGCGATGCAGTCTCGAGCGCCATGACCCCCGTATCGGGCTCGAAGCGGAACTGCGTCTCCAGCCGGTCGATGGCGAGCCTATGGTCATCCAGCACAAGGCGGCCCTTGCGGGCCTGCAGATCGCCGCGGACATGGGTCAGATCGCCCGTGGCGGTGAGGGTGGCCGACAGATTGCCCGAGACCGGCGCCTCGATCGCGGCGAGCAGTGCGAGTTCGGGCACATCGTTGGCCAGCGTCGCCAGCGGCATGGGCCCGAAGGACAGCGTGATCGCGGTGTCCTCGCTGTCGCGGCGTCGCATACCTGTCGCCACCAACACGACGCGCTGCCCGTCGCCGAGCAGCAAGGGCGCCTCCAGCCGGCCCGTCAGGCCGCCATTTCGCCGGGTGAGGCGCAGGCTGACATCCTCGCCGGCGATGGCGCGGCCGGTCGCCTCGGACACCAGCGTCATGCGCGTGTCCTGGATGTCGATGCGGCGGAGCTTCTCCAATGCCGTGGGCAGCGGGCGGGCACCGGACAGACCCTCGATGAGACGCCGGATGACGGCTGCTTCTTCGTCATCGACGCCGAGCGCGTCTGCGGTCTCAGTGCTCCCGGGAGCCTCGGTAGCCCCGCGGGCCTGGGGGGCCTCGGGGGCCTGGGGGGCGCCGGGGGCCTCGGGGCTCTCGGGTGTCTCGGGCACGGGTGCGGCCAACTCCGGCGCCCCCGCCACCGTGTCGGCCATGGCCATCGACAGGCTGACGCGACCATCCTCGGCTCGGATCAGTCGCGCCTCCGCCCCGCGCACGATCAACGCGACGGGTGCGAGGCGGCCGCGGATCAACGACTTGGTCGAGAACAGGGCGCCGATCTTCGGGATGCTCAGGATCTCCGTCCCGGCGAAGTCTGAGATGCCGACATCTTCGAAGACCAGCGACGGCAGGCCCGTTCGGTCGTTGAGGCCGAGCCGTGCCGCGCCGATCGAGAGGGTGACGCCGGTCTCGGGCCCCACGCTCTCCTCTGCCATCTGCGCCAGGCCGGGCACGACCAGCGGGCCCTGTCGCAGCGCGACGACGAGCAGGACCAGCGCGAAAGCCGCGATCGTGACGACGCTGGCGACGAGCCGAAGCAGGCGCTGCAGGAACGCGGTCAGCGCGTGGCACAGGCGCGCCAGCGGGTCCGCGTGCACATGCCGCTTCGAGATGCTCGCTCGCATGCCTTCCGTTTCCACATCGAGCGCTGCCGTGGCGATACGCCTTGGCGCCCCAGTCCTTCGCCCGCCTGGTCGCTTGGCGGCCCCGTCCCTCGGCGGCCCCTTCCGTTGAAGGCCCGTCCCTTGGCGGCCCCTCGCCGCGCCTTATTGTCCGGTATCGCAACGCTTGGTGCAACGCCAAGCGTCGCCTCGAAGTGTCATAAGTCGCTGAAGGACCGCCACGATGACCGATACGCCGATGCCGGGCGATGCCGCTCCCGATTTCTCGTTGCCGGCCGAGGACGGGCGCACCCTCTCGCTGGCCGATTTCGCTGGCAAGAAACTGGTTCTGTTTTTCTATCCGAAGGCCGACACGTCGGGCTGCACCAAGGAGGCCGTCGGCTTTACCGAGGCGATCGGCGCCTTCGAGGCCGCGGGGGCGGCGGTTGTTGGCGTCTCGAAGGATCCGGTGACGAAGCAGGGCAAGTTCGTCTCGAAGCACGATCTGAAGACGCCGCTCCTGTCGGACGAGGCGGGCGATCTCTGCGAACGCTATGGCGTCTGGGTCGAAAAGAGCATGTATGGCAAGAAATACATGGGGATAGAGCGCTCGACCTTCCTGATCGGCCCGGACGGCAAGATCGCCGAGGCGTGGCGCAAGGTGAAGGTGCCTGGCCATGTCGACACCGTGCTGAAGGCGACAGAGACCATGTGACCTCCGCCCGTCGGGGAGGCGGGCCCGCCGGGTCGGCGACGCCGCGGCGGCAGCGTCCCCTAGGGCGCACCACTACGCCTGCCGTGGCTCCGCCAGCCGCGCCCAAGATACGGCATGCGCCCCACGTAAAGTGTTATCAAAGAAGTTGAAAAGACCATCGCGGCGTGGCTAATGAGTTGCGACAGGACGCCAACGACAAAAAAGCGTTCACAGGCACGGGACAGGCCGAGTTTGACAACAGCGAACCCTCCGACTGGCGTGTCGGTTCTTGAGCGGAACCGTAGCGCCCTGCAGATCAGCGATCGTGAGACCGGGAGGAACCGCTCGGGCGGGCGCCGCTTGCGGGCGGCGCTGTTGTTCACGACCGGGATCGCGGCCGGCGTCGCATCGGCCGGTGCCGGCTTCTGGCTTGCGGGCGGGCTGTCCGCCCGCACCGGCGAGATCGTCAAGGAAGTCAAGGTCGCCGCACTTGAGCGCCAGTTGACCCGTGCCGAGGCGGCGCGAGCCGAGGCGGAGCGGCGACGCGATGCCGCCACTCAGCGCCTGGCCGAGACGCATCTGCGCCTGATGGAGGCCGAAACCGCCAAACGCGAGGCCGAGGGTACGGTCGGGATGCTGAGCGCGGCGCGCGAGCGCGACGCGGAGACGCGACGGGCGCTGTCGGCGAGCCTGGAGATGCGCGAGCGCGACGTGGCGCAGTTGACCGGTGCCCTGGCGGCGGCGGAGGTCGAGAACACGACCCGTCAACAGGCGGCCGACCGGATAACCGAGGTCATGGCGGATGTGGTCAGCGAGCGCGATTTCGCGCTGGCCCGGACCGAACGCCTGACCGAGGAGGTCGATACACTCGAGTTCAGGCTGGCGGCTCGGCTGGACCGGGAGGAGCGCTTGCTCGCCGATCTGGAGGCGGCGACGCGGGTGGGCCTGACCGGGCTGGAGCGGCTGTTCCAGGAAGTCGACATGGATGTCGACGCCATCCTGTCTTCGACCGGCGAGACGCCGACCGGCCAGGGCGGACCGCTGACCGAGATCTCCGCCGCCGACAGCGCGT
>JBCCSW010000044.1:0-16201 GCA_039199465.1 Pseudomonadota bacterium | reverse complement strand
GTCCGGGGTCGCGGTCGCCGGCTCCAGCGTGACCGCGTACAGGCGCCGCGCGTCGAAGACCCGTATCTCGCGCCCGCAGAGCGCCTCGACCGGCTGGTCGCCGAAGGCCGAGAGCATCGCCGACAGCGGATCCAGCGCATCGGTCTGGTTCGACGGGTCCAACGCCCAGCGACGCTTGTCGTAGGCGGGCTCGATCTTCACCCGCGGGCGCTGGGCCGGGTAGTCGATCGCGATGTGGCGCGTCAGGTCGGCGTCGCTGCTTTTCGCGCGATAGCGCCGCGGGGCCAGGCCACCGTGTCGGGCAAGGGCGGTTACGGCGCCCTCGACCTCGGCGTCGATCCCGGCCTTCCAGAAAGGGCGCACGACGCCCGCGGTCTGGATCGATGCCTCGACCGCATATCGTCCGGCGTCGCTGGTGCCGTCGATCTCCATCCTCGCGGCCGTCAGTCCGCCGAGCGACAGGGTCCAGCTTCCGTTCAGCATGGCGCCGGGCGTCACCGGGCGGAGGGCGCTGGCGCCCCCCATGCCGGGACCCGTAACCGCCACGCCCAATAGGGCGAGCCCGGCGAGTGTGATCCGCCGAGCCTGTCGCCCTGTCGCCCTGAGTGCGGAAAGCCGCTGCATCGCCTGACCCGAGCCGATCCTCATGCCTGAGTGTTTACTCGATTAACGCCCGTCAGCCGAGGTCCCGACGCGATCACAGTGTCGCGCGCGATTTGCGGAGGGGGAGGCTGCGTGGTTAGAGAGCGTGACCTCTATCCTCGCCCCACGGGATCGGTCTGCGCTGACGGGCCGAGACAGGGCTTGTACGGGGCTTGCACGGGGTTGCACTGGGTTTGGACTGGGCTTGCATTGGGCTTTCACGGGGCTGTCATGGCTGCCGAGACCATCGCCGGATCGCCGAGGTTGCCGACGCTACGCGCCGAGCGGCTGCGCGCCATGGCCGAGCGGGTGATCGCGCGCGAGCGTCGGGCCGTCGCTCAGGCGATCACACTGGTGGAGAGCGGCAATCCGGCCCATCGCACGGATGCCGCGGCGCTGCTGTCAGCCTTGGCGCCCCATGCCGGTCGTGCCCGACGTATCGGGCTGAGCGGCACGCCGGGGGTCGGCAAGTCGAGCTTTGTCGAGACGCTCGGCATGCGGCTAACGGCGTCGGGACATCGGGTTGCGGTGCTGGCGGTCGATCCGTCGTCGTCGCGCTCGGGCGGTTCGATCCTGGGCGACAAGACCCGGATGGAGCGGCTGTCGCGCGAGCCTGCCGCATTCATCCGCCCCTCTCCCGCAGGGCGCGAGCTGGGTGGCGTTGCCCGGCGCACGCGCGAAGCGATGATCGTGGTGGAGGCTGCGGGCTTCGACACGGTGCTGGTCGAGACGGTGGGCGTCGGCCAGTCCGAGGTAGCGGTCGCCGAGATGACCGATGTCTTCATGCTGCTGCTGGCGCCCGGTGGCGGGGACGAGCTGCAGGGCGTGAAGCGCGGCATTATGGAGATCGCGGACCTGATCGTGATCAACAAGGCCGATGGTGACCTTAAGGCGCAGGCCGAACGCACACGCGCCGACTATCAGGGCGCGCTGGGCCTGATGCGGCGACGGCTGGGCGATGCGCCGGGTTTTCCGAAGGCCGTCAGTGCATCTGCCATCACCGGCGAGGGGGTCGAGGCGGCATGGCAAGCGGTCGCCGAGCTCGCGGACTGGCGCGTGGCCGAAGGCTGGCAGACCAAGCGCCGCGCTGCGCAGGCCGATGCATGGTTCCGCGCCGCCCTGGAACGCGGCCTGATCGAGCGTTTCCACGCCGATCCGGCGCTGAGTGCCGCGATGCGCGCGGCGCAGGCGGCCGTGGCCGAGGGCCATCTGACGCCGGATGCCGCGGCCGAGACGCTCGTGGCGCACCTGACGCTCGACGTGAAGGCGGAGGGCCCCGTTGCGTCAGCTACCGGGCCTGCGCTTGCCGGAGCGGCGTCGGCGTCGGCGTCGAACGTGAAGCGCTGACGCCGCCGCCCACTCCGTCGCGGCGAAGCGCGATCACGGCCGGGCTCAGATTCGGGGCCCTGCCGATTCCTCACCCCTGTGGCATCGTCCCGGGTCTGAGATAGGCGAAGGCGTGCTGGACGTAGTCCGCCTTGCCGAGCGCGACGCCTTGGCCGCGCAGGATCGCGTAGGCTGTCACGACGTGGAAATCGAACTGGGGCACGGCCCAGTCGCGCACGTACTGGAAGCCGGTCATATCGAAGATCATGCCGTTCGGCAGGTCGATCGCGATCGTCCTTTCCGCCCCAGCATCCAGCGCGCCGGGGCCGACCGCCGCCAGGAACGACAGAACCTCATCGAGGCGTTGTTTCGCCGCTGCCATGGTGCCTGGGTCATCGCCGGCGTGCCGGCTCTCCTCGGCCAGCCGGTACCAGATCTCGGGCAGATCGTCGCCGCGCAGGCGCGCCACGCCCTCATAACCCTGCATGCAGCAAAAGCGGATTTGCGCCGAGAGCGGGAACATGTCCGGGGCGAGCCGGGCCGACAGCAGCGTCTCGGTCTCCGCTCCCTCGCCCGCCTTCGCGAGCCAGCCGGATAGAGCCGTCAGCATGTGGCGGTAGTGGGGGAGCAGTAGATCGGTGATCGACATCGGACGCTGCACTTCCATGGCTATGGTCCGAGGAGAGTGAGGCCGCCGGCAGCACGCGGGCGAGGGCGATCCGCGCAAGGCCCGGCTCGCGGATCGGACACGCTCTCGCCTTGCGGAATGGCGCGGGTCAGGGCGGCCACAACCCCTATGTCCAACCGCTTGGGAGCTGGCGGGGGATGCATGGCCCATTACGACATGGCGGCGCGCGACTGGTTCGCGCTCGACCATCTGCGGAGCGAATGGTTCGGCAATGTACGCAACGACCTGATCGCGGGGCTCGTCGTCGCCCTGGCGCTGATCCCTGAGGCGATCGCGTTCTCGATCATCGCGGGCGTCGACCCGAAGGTCGGGCTCTATGCGTCGTTCTCGATTGCCGTGCTCTGCGCGCTGACGGGCGGGCGGCCCGGCATGATCTCGGCGGCGACGGCCGCCACTGCGGTGCTGATGGTCGATCTGGTGCGCGACCACGGGTTGCAATACCTGCTCGCGGCCACGATCATGGCTGGCGTGCTGCAGATTGCGGCCGGTATCCTAAGGTTGGGCCGCGCGATGCGCTTCGTCTCGCGCTCGGTGATGACCGGCTTCGTCAACGCGCTCGCGATCCTTATCTTCATGGCCCAGGTGCCCGAGATGATCGGCGTCCCGCTCGCCACCTATCCGCTGATCGCCCTCGGCCTCGCCATCCTCTACCTGTTCCCATACCTGACCAAGGCGGTGCCGGCGCCGTTGGTCTGCATCCTCGTGATCACCGGCATCGCCCTCTATTATGGGCTGGAGCTGCGCACCGTCGGCGACATGGGCGACCTGCCCGACGCGCTGCCGGTGTTCATGCTGCCCGACATACCGCTGACGCTGGAGACGTTGGAGATCATCCTGCCCTACAGCGTCGGCGTGGCGGTGGTAGGTCTGCTGGAAAGCCTGATGACCGCCTCGATCGTCGACGAGCTGACCGACACCGCGTCCGATCGCAACCGCGAATGCGTGGGCCAGGGCGTGGCGAACTTCTGCACCGGCTTCATCGGCGGCATGGCGGGCTGCGCCATGATCGGCCAGTCGATCATCAACGTGCAGTCGGGCGGCCGGGGGCGGCTGTCGACCTTCTGTGCCGGCGTGTTTCTGCTGATCCTGGTGGTCTTCCTGGGCGAGTATGTCAGCCTGATCCCGATGGCCGCGCTGGTCGCGATCATGATCATGGTGTCGGTCGGCACCTTCTCCTGGGCCTCGCTCAGGAAGCTTCGCGAGCAACCGCTCTCGGCCGGCGTCGTGATGGTGGCGACGGTGGTGACGGTGGTCGCGACGCATAACCTCGCCATCGGCGTCGGGCTCGGCGTGCTGCTGTCGGGCATCTTCTTCGCCGCCAAGATCGCGCAGATCTTCCGCGTGACCTCGACGCTATCGGCGGACGGGGCGACGCGGCGCTACCGGGTCGAGGGGCAGGTGTTCTTCGCCTCGGCCGATGATTTCGTGGCGGCGTTCGATTTCGCCGAGGTGCTGGAGCGTGTCGAGATCGACCTGACCCAGGCGCATATCTGGGACGTCTCCTCGGTCGCGGCGCTCGACACCGTGGTGCTGAAGTTCCGCCGCGAGGGGGCGGAGGTGGTGCTGATCGGCCTGAACGCGGCGAGCGAGACCATCGTCGACAAGCTGGCGGTGCATGATAAGCCCGGCGCATCCGACCTGCTCTCGGCCCATTGAGCGCGCCCCGGACGACGTGACGACCTGACGACGAGGAGACCGGCCGTGGCCGAGACCCCTGAGCACAGCGTGCTCGCCTGCATCGACGGCTCGATCTATGCCCAAAGCGTCGCCGACCATGCCGCCTGGGCGGCCGGCCGGCTGAGTGCCGGCGTGCGGCTTCTACAGGTGCTCGGCCGGCGCGAAAGCTCCTCCAGCGACCGCTCGGGGCGGATCGTGGCGGGCGCGCGGCGCCAGCTTCTGGAACAACTCTCGGAGCTGGATCATGCGCGCGCCAAGCTGTTGCAGAGCCAGGCTCGCCTCGACCTCTCCGACGCGGAAGTGCGGCTCCGCGATGCGGGTGTCGAGCGGGTCGACAAGCTGCTCCGCCAGGGCGATCTGTTGGAGACGCTGCAGGCGCTGGAGGACGAGACGAGCCTGATCGTGATCGGCAAGCGCGGTGCTGCGGCGGATTTCGCGACCGGGCATCTCGGCTCCAATCTCGAGCGGATCCTGCGCGCAATGCATCGGCCGGTGCTTATCGCCGCGCGCGGCTACGGCGCTCCCAGCCGCGTGGTGATCGCCTTCGACGGACGCGCCAGCGCCATCAATGCGGTCGATGAGGTTGCGCGCTCGGCGCTGTTCCAGGGGCTTGCGATCACGCTGGTGCAGTGCGGCACGCCGGACCAGGCGAGTGCGACGCGCCTTGCCGCTGCGGCCGAGCAGCTTGCCGGAGGCGGGCTGAAAACCGAGCAGCGGATCGAGTCCGGCCCGCCCGAGACCACGCTGCCCGCGATCGTGGAAGAGACCGGGACCGACCTCGTCGTGATGGGCGCCTATGGCCATTCCCGCCTGAGGACGCTGATGATCGGCTCGACCACGACGCAGGTCATCCGCGACTGCAAGGTGCCGATCCTGGTGTATCGCTGAGCCCGGCCATACGTCCTTCTCCGCAACTAGACGCGCAGAGTTGATCACCGATTGGGCAGCGTCCATCCTATCCTCCCGCACAAGTGTCAGCACCGGCCGCGACAGGGAGGACCCCACCATGCCCCATTCACCGTATCGACGCAGGCTGATGCCGGCCTGTCTCGCGGCATTCTTCACCGTGCTCGGGGCGCTGATGGGTCTTATCGCGACCGCCACCTCGGCCAGCGCGGCGCAGGGCGAGCGTGTGCAGGTGCGCGGCGAGGTCATGGATACCTGGTGCTATTTCTCGGGTGTCATGGGCGGGCCTGACGTCGTGCTCGGTACGGCGCATCACACCTGCGCGCTCTGGTGCGCCGCTGGCGGTATCCCGGTCGGCGTCCGCACCGACGAGGGCGAGGTCTATATGGTACTGAAATGGGCCGGCGCCGAGGAGATCACCGGCGGCGATGCGATCCTGGACGTGCAGTCCGATGTCGTCACGGTCGACGGCGTGCTGCATGAGCGCGACGGCGTGAAGTACCTGATCGTCGATGCCGTCGTCGACAACAGTGGTCTGACCAACGAGACGCATGAGCTGTACGGCGTCATCCCGGCCTTCGCGATCCCGAAGAGCGCGAAGCAGGAGGCGAACTGATGCGTGGTATCATCGCCGCCGCGGCGCTCGCGGCCGTCACGGTCGTCGCGCCGGCCGCCGCGCAGGACTTCTCGACCGGTTCCGAGGCGAAATCCTGGAACTTGATCGGCGAGCAGAAGGCCCGGTTCGAGGGCAAGGTCGTGGATATCCTGTGCGAGCTGACCGGCGACTGCCCGGCCGATTGCGGCGCCGGCAGCCGGCAGCTCGGCGTCGTCCGGTCGGCGGATGACCGGCTGATCATCGTCGCCAAGAACGGCCAGCCTGCCTTCAACGGCGCGACCGACGACCTGCTGCCCTATTGCAATGCCGAGGTCGAGGTGGACGGTCTGATGGTGGGCGAGGACGAGGTGTCGCCGACCCGCTTTTTCCAGGTCCAGCTAATCCGCCGCGTCGGCGAGGCCGAGTTCTCGAAGGCCAACCGCTGGACCAAGGTCTGGGCCGAGGAGCATCCCGAGGCCGCCGGCAAGGGCCCCTGGTTCCGCCGCGACCCCGCCATCCTCAGCCGGATCGAGCGTGACGGTTACCTGGGCCTCGGCGCCGACAACCCACGGGAAGCGGCGTTCATCGAGGAATGGCTGGAGTGATGCGGTCTCTTGTCGGCATCGCCGTTGCCGGGGCGCTTTGCCTCGGCACGGCCAGCGCGCATGACGGCGTCGTGCACGCCACGCCCGAGGAAGCGGCCCGCCACCTGGCGGAGACCGAGGGCGCCGCGCCCAGCCTGCCGCCGCTCGGCCCGGTGACGCCCTTTCCGATAGAGATCGAGGTGGCCTTCTCACTGGTCGACCATAGCGGCCGCGACGTGACCGAGGCGGACTTCGTCGGCCGGCCGCTGCTGCTGTTCTTCGGCTACACCGGCTGCGAGGCGATTTGCGACGTGGCCCTGCCACGCATGGCTGCGGTGCTGGACCTGCTGGATGTCGGGCCCGACCGGCTGCAGGCGGCGATGATCACCATCGATCCCGAAAACGACACGGCCGAGCGGCTGGCCGAGGCGATGCCCGGCATCCATCCCCGCCTGATCGGTCTTACGGGTGACCAGGCGGCGCTGGCGGCAGCGCGCAAGGCCTTCCAGGTGGAGATCAGTCGCGTCGCGGAACTGCCGGACGGCACGCCGATCTACGCCCATGGATCCTTCGTCTATCTGCTGGACGGTGCGGGCACGGTGGCGACCATCTTGCCGCCAATCCTGTCGGACGAGCGCATGGCCGACATCGTCGCGCGTTATCTGGTCGACGGCGACACCGACGGCGATGGGCAGGGCGTGGGCGGCGGCTGAGATCGGCCCGGGCCGACCCCCGTATGACCCTCGCCTCGCGCTCGACGTCGCTCTGCCTGCGCTGTGCTCCACGTCGTTCGGACCGCGCCGGATGCGGAACTTGACCTCTCAGCGATGCCCGCGTATTTGCTCGCGCTACGACGACACCGGTATATGTGGGTGTCGGGTGGGGCCGGGCTTTTCCGGCTGGCGCGACGGCATGGATGCTGGATCGAGGACGGAGCTGAACGATGGCACGGCGCTGCGAGCTGACGGGTAAGGGCGTGCTCACCGGCAACAGGGTGAGCCACTCGAACATCAAGACGCGTCGGCGCTTTCTGCCCAACCTGAACCAGGTGACGCTACAGTCCGAAGCGCTGGGCCGGTCTTTCCGCTTCCGCGTCGCCGCCTCGGCGCTGCGCACGGTCGAGCATCGCGGCGGGCTCGACGCCTTCCTGATGAAGGCCCGCGATACCGAGCTGAGCCCCCGTGCCCTGCAGGTCAAGAAGCAGCTCGTCGACGCCCAGGCCTGATCGATCCGTCAGCGGCGGGGCGGCCGTCGTGCTCGCCTGACGTGGCCGATGATCGGCTAAGGCCGCCTAAGAGGGCGGCTCAACCAGTCAGTTCATCCACCCATCGCGGCACCAGATCGCTGGCCGGGCCGAGGCGGGTCTCATCGAACAGCGATGTGACGTCCGAGCGCTCCAGGTTCAGCTCAAGCGTCTTTGCGCCCTGTACTCGCGCATCTGCCACGAAGCCCGCTGCCGGATAGACCGCGCCCGAGGTGCCGATCGCGACGAACAGATCGGCACAGGCGAGGGCGTCGGCGATGTCCTCCAGCATCATCGGCATCTCGCCGAACCAGACCACGTCGGGCCGCAGCCGCCCGACGGCGTTGCAGTCGCCGCAGGTATCCTCCGCCGTCATCGGCCCGGCCCAGGGTGTGACGCTGCCGCAGTCAGCGCAGCGCGCCCGGTCGATGCGCCCATGCATGTGCCAGACCCGCCGGTGGCCTGCGGCCTCGTGCAGCGTATCGATGTTCTGGGTGATCAGCGTCAGGCGGTCGCCCATCGCGGCCTCGAGCCGTGCCAGCGCGTGATGCGCCGCGTTCGGGCTGGCCGCCAGCGCGTTCTCGCGACGCGCGTCGTAGAAGCGGCGCACCAGCGCAGGATCGCGGGCGAAGCCTTCGGGCGTCGCGACCTCGGCCACGTCGTATTGCGTCCAGATCCCGCCCACGTCGCGGAAGGTGCCGAGGCCGCTTTCGGCGGAGATGCCGGCCCCGGTCAGGATCACGATCCGCCCCGATTTCATCCTTACGCGTTCCTGTGTTCGCCGCGGGCCCCCTGGGCCGGCGGCATGCCTTAGCAGGCGGGCCCGCCCTGGCACAGCGTTGGATGGGCCGTGGTGCGCCAAGGCGCGAAGCCGCCGCGGTTTGGACCGCGCTCAACATCAGATCCTCGGTCATGTTTCGCACCTCGCGGTCCCCTCGGGCGCCGCGCGATCTCGACATCGGCCGTCGGTGCGATGACAGTGCCTCGGCGGGCGAGCCTTCCCTCGACCCGGTCGATCCAGCGGTGGAGATCCCGATGGCGTCATTGTCTGACCCGGCGTTCGGCGCGGGGCTTCGGCCGTCTCTGCGTTCCGCGCCAGCCAGGCGGCGGATGGCGGCGTGACGGATGCAGCCCACCCCAGGCGCATCCTCTGCGTCTGCCTCGGCAACATCTGCCGCTCGCCCATGGGCGAAGGCGCGCTCGCCCGCGCGGCACGCGACGCCGGGATCGCCGTCGAGATCGATAGCGCCGGAACGGGGTCCTGGCATGTGGGCAAGCCGCCACATCCGACCGGCCTCGCCGTCGCGGCGGCGCGTGGCTACGACAACAGCCACCAGCGCGCCCGCACGATACAGCCGCCGGATTTCGAGGAGTTCGACCTGATCCTGGCGATGGACGAGCAGAATCTGGCCACGCTCCGACATCTGCAGCCGGCCGGCAGCCGCGCCAGGCTGGCCCTGTTCGACCCGTCCGGTCGCGCCGTGCCCGATCCATACGGTAATCCGCGCGCCGCCTACGAGGCGACGCTGGACCAGATCGAGGCGGCCGCGGCGGCATGGATCGCCCGATTGGCAGGCCCCCATCCCGGAACGTGATCAGGACGCCGCGACCATCGCGGCGGTGTCTTAGAACTTCCGCCCCGCGGTGATCCTGACACCGCTGATCCGAAGCATGTCGACCTTGGGGGAATGGAAGACGCGCCCGGCCGCGCGGTTGCGGAGACTGCAGCGGCGGACCACCACCACGCGCTCGCCCGATCCGAACACTACGTACAGAACGTCTGCGATCATTTCCCCAGCGCTCGCGAGCGTCGTCGGATAGCCGGGCATCGCCGCCTTGCCCATGCAGTCGCCGCTCGACCCGATGCCCTCGCGGCCGTTGATCCAGCGGCCGTCCGCCATGCGCACAAGGCTCGCGGCATCCTCTCGTTCCATGACGCCCAGTCGCACGATACGAAAGCACCCCTCACGCGTTGGCACGGGCGGGGCGTGGCCGCACCGCAGCCCGCGTGCGCCGCGTCAACGGCGCTGCTTGACCGTGCCCCGGCCCGCTCCCACAAGAACGCGCATGAGCACCCAGACGCATATCCGCAACTTCTCCATCGTCGCGCATATCGATCACGGCAAGTCGACCTTGGCCGATCGGCTGATCCAGTCGACCGATACCGTGTCGGAGCGGGAGATGAAGGCGCAGCTCCTCGATACGATGGATATCGAGCGTGAGCGCGGCATCACCATCAAGGCGCAGACCGTTCGGCTGATCTACACGGCCCGCGACGGGGTCGAATACACGCTCAACCTGATCGACACGCCCGGCCATGTCGATTTCGGCTACGAGGTCAGCCGCTCGATGCAGGCGGTCGAGGGCTCGCTCCTGGTCGTCGACGCGTCCCAGGGGGTCGAGGCGCAGACGCTCGCCAATGTCTACCAGGCGATCGATGCCGACCACGAGATCGTGCCGGTGCTGAACAAGATCGACCTACCCGCCGCCGAGCCCGAGCGCATCGCCGAGCAGATCGAGGATGTGATCGGCATCGACGCCAGCGACGCGGTGCGCATCAGCGCCAAGACCGGCCTCGGCATCGACGAGGTGCTGGAGGCAATCGTGCATCGCCTGCCCGCGCCCGAGGGCGACCCGGATGCGCCACTAAAGGCCATGCTGGTCGACAGCTACTACGACGCCTATCTCGGCGTCGTCGTGCTGGTCCGCGTGATCGACGGCGTGCTGCGCAAGGGCGACAACATCCTGATGATGCAGACCGGCGCCCGCTACGGCGTCGACCGGGTCGGCGTGTTCACGCCCTCGATGGCCCAGACCGGCGAGCTCAGACCCGGCGAGATCGGCTTCCTCACCGCCTCGATCAAGCAGGTGCGCGACACGCGGGTGGGCGACACCATCACCCATGAGAAGAAGCGCTGCGCCGAGGCGCTGCCGGGCTTCAAACCCTCGGTCCCGGTCGTCTTCTGCGGGCTTTTTCCTGTCGATTCCAACGATTTCGAGGGGCTGCGCGACGCCATCGAGAAACTGGCGCTGAACGACGCCTCGTTCACCTATGAAATGGAGACTTCGGCCGCCCTCGGCTTCGGCTTCCGTTGCGGTTTTCTGGGCCTGCTCCATCTGGAGGTTGTGCGCGACCGGCTGGAGCGGGAATGGGAGATCGATCTCATCACCACCGCGCCCTCGGTCGTCTACCACATGCACATGAAGGACGGTGCGGTGCTGGAGCTGCACAACCCCGCCGACATGCCCGACGTCACCAAGATCGACCGGATCGAGGAGCCGTGGATCAAGGCCACGATCATGGTGCCCGACGAATTCCTGGGCGACGTCTTGAAGCTCTGCCAGGACCGCCGCGGCGTGCAGCAGGACATGCAATATGCGGGCTCGCGCCCCTTGGTCGTCTATCGCCTGCCGCTGAACGAGGTCGTCTTCGACTTCTACGACCGGCTGAAGAGCGTCACCAAGGGCTATGCCAGCTTCGACTACCAGATGGACGGCTATGACGCCGAGACGCTGGTCAAGATGCAGATCCTGGTGAACGAGGAGCCGGTGGATGCACTCTCGACCATCGTGCATCGCGACAAGGCCGAGGCGCGCGGCCGCGCGATGTGCGAGAAGCTGAAGGAGCTGATCCCCCAGCACATGTTCAAGGTCCCGATCCAGGCGGCCATCGGCGGGCGCATCATCGCGCGCGAGACCCTTTCGGCCTTGCGCAAGGACGTCACCGCGAAGTGTTATGGCGGCGACGTGACCCGCAAGCGCAAACTGTTGGAGAAGCAGAAGGCGGGCAAGAAGAAGATGCGCCAGTTCGGCCGGGTCGAGATCCCGCAGGAGGCGTTTATTAACGCGTTGAAGATGGACGGTTAGGGGGCTTGTTTAGTTGGAACAAACACATCTCGCAGAGGCTCGTAAATCTCTAGAGCGTATTCAAGACTATGAAATATCAGATTTTGATCGGCAGGAAGAGCTTGGTGCTGCGTTGAATACAGCAGACATCATCCCTGCTTCCAGAAAGTTACAAGATCTTTTTAAAAGAGTGCCATCTCGAATACTAGAGGATTTTCCAGACCAAAAGTTGCGATAAATCCAACAACAAGCAGATCAGATCTTTAACTTATTTGATGGAGTTGCAAACTTCAATACACAAGAAGGCAGCCCTTCAGAAAACAAGAGGCAGATGAAGGAGAATATTGTAAATCAATACCAAACTTTATTCGATTTTTTGCATCCCTTTATTTCTTATTCTGCTTCAAGGATTACTGACTTTCAATCTCTTGAAGCAGAGGGGCGCGCTGCCGTACAGGCAATTGCGGACCAAACACAGAGTTTGAAGGCGCAGCTTGAGAAGGATCGCCAGGAAGCAGAGCGAATACTACAAGAAGTCCGTGCGATTGCGGCAGAGCAAGGGGTGTCACAGCAGGCTATCTATTACGGTAAAGAAAGCGAACATCACGAGGAACGCGCGGAGAAATGGCGAATAACGACCCTCTGGTGGGCAAGCGGAGTCATTGGTTTTGCCTTTATTAGTTTATTCTTGCATAAGATCCCCTTTCTGTCGCCATCAAATGCTTTTGATGCCTATCAGCTGATAGCATCAAAGATACTCATCTTTATCACGCTTTCTTATATGGTTATTCTGTCAGCTCGAAATTTTCTTTCTCACCGTCATAATGCGGTGATTAATAAGCATCGTCAGAATGCACTGGTAACGTTTAAGGCGCTTGTCGATGCGGGTGGTGTGAAAGAGAGTCGTGATATCGTCCTGAAGTCTTTAGCTTCTTCCGTCTTTAGCCCTCAAGACACTGGATACGTCAAGGTTGCATCAGGACCTGCTTCGTCAACGAGCGCAATCGTAGAGTTGGGCAGCCAGCTTTCCGATCAAGGCTAAGCGCGGCTACGAACGCTAAGCGCAGCAAGAAAATGGTGCGGCGTTAGCCCACCCGTCTGTTGGTTGATGTATGGCGCGATGGTGGCGTGGAGCCGCACTCCGGGGACGCATGTCCAACTCATCTGGTGATGGGTTTGCAGCGAACTTCTGGGGCACGGGCTCGTACGTGGGCCGCCTCGGGGACTCCAGGCTGGCGCCAGGTGGGGTGGAGCGGGCGCTGGACGATCTGGCGCTCCAGGTGAGGGCCCTGCAAGCCGTTGGGATGATTGGGGTTTTTGGGGTGCCTTGGCGGGGTGTTGCGCGGGGTTTGGCGCGTAGGGTGCGCGAAACGCACCATGCGGGGCGGTCGGGTGGTGGGTTTCACGCACCCTACCGATGTGGCGGGCGGTAATGGGGAATGGGCGATTGATGGCGCGCTGCGCGTACCCCACGGACGGTCCTGAGGGGATTAGCGCGGGGGGGATCGCTTTGCCCCCGCCTGCATAGCTCACGCATGAAAAGGCGGCGGGGGCCAGCCCCGGGTGTTGCCTTGCAACCGGCGCGCTCAGTGCGGGCGCCCTCAGTGCAGCTGGGCGTTGACGAGATAGCCGAGGATCGTCTCCTCCCCCAGCGCCCGCGCGGCCTCCAGGCGGTGATAGCCCTCGACCAGGATGAAACGGCCGGCCTCTTTGGGGTCGGCGCGGCAGCGGATCGGGGTCTGCTGGCCGTTCTCCATCCAGTCCTCGGCGATGGCCTCGACCTTGGCGGGGTCCAGCGTGCGGACGCGCTTCACCGGCACGCGGATCGCGGCAATCGGCAGGGCCTGGCGTTCCATCATGGGCGCTCCTCCTCGACCGTCAGCCTGCGCGCGCGCGGGAGCGGGGGCAAGCGCGGTGTTGTGCTATGCTGCCAAGCCTCAGTCACAGGGAGGAGAGGCCGATGCATGCTGTTGTCAGGCTCTATACCGGGCAGGGGGCGCAGCCGTTGTTTCAGATGCTGGAGGACAAGCGCGAGCTGGTTAAGGGCGCGATCGCGCGCACGCCGGGGCTGAGCCGCTACACGCTGATCCGCACGCGCCACGGGGGCGCCAGCCTCACCGTCTGCCGCACGCCGAACGGCACGGATGAGAGCACGCGCATCGCCCGGCGCTTCATCGCGGCCCATGCGCCGCATCTCGACCTCGCCGCACCGAACGTGGCCGAGGGGGCGGTGATCCTGGACCTCGACCTGGCGCATCTGGACTGAGCAGGGCGGCACGCTGGAGGCGCCATCTGGCGGGCGATACGGGCGCGGCGCCCTGGTCACCTGGTGGGCCGGATCGCGCCGGGGGCGGTGGAGCGGGCGCTGGACGATCTGGCGCTCCAGCTGAGGGGCGCTGAAGGCGCTGGTAAGACGGGGCTTTTCGGCCCGCCGATGCGGGGCGTTGCGCGCGGGACGGCCGGCTTTGCGGTTGGTGGCGAGCGCGCACCGAAGCCTTAGCCCTCTCTTCACCACGATCGGCGATGACGGGGGTGGGAGGGTGCCATGCCCCGATGTCTCGCCGCGATCGCCGTGATGCTGCTGCTCGGCTGTTCCAGCCCCAGCCCCGCCTTTTGGGGGGCGGAGGCGGTGCCGGTGATGCGCGACGGGGTGCGCCACGACATCTATGTGTCGGGCGGGCGGGTGCAGCTTATCCGCCTGGGCTCGACCCTGGGCTCGACCCTCAGCCAGCCTGAGGCGGGGTTGAGTGCGCTCTATGTCACGCTGGTGGGGGAGGCGACGGGCTGCCGGGTGGACCGGCGCACGATCGACATGGACCAGAGCGTGATGACGGCGCGGCTGATATGCCGCTAGCACCAGTCACGCCGCGCCTCTGGCTCCCGCCATTGCTCTCGAGAGCGGTGTTGGCCCGATGCCGCGTCAGGCGCAGTGGGGCGGATGCTCGGTCAGGTAGATCAGCAGCGCGCGGGCGAGCAGGGTCGCATGCTCCTCGTCGGCGCGGGCCTGGGCCAGCATCAGATCGGCGCGGATCCGGCCGCAGATGCAGGGCATGTTCTCTGCCGTCATCTCGCGCAGATAGTCGTCGAGCAGCGCCCGTGCGGCCGGGTCGGACCGCATGCCGGCCCGACGCGCGCGCTCGACCTCGCTCGGGCTGAGGCAGCCGAGCGATAGGCAGGGCTCGAAGATCGGGTCCACCGGGCTCGGCGCCGTCGTTTGCTGGACGGGTCGCGGTGCTGGTCGCCGGGCAAGCCGCGGAAACTCGATGACGTCAGCGTCGAACTTGTTGCCCATAACCGCGCACTCCTTCGACTCTCTTTTCGCAGCTGCGGCATGACGGCGCTTTGATTCAGGTCATAATGATTTCTGCGTTTCGAAACTACCCGGCCGGTCGCCGCGCGCGCCCCCATGCTCGGCGAGAAAGTGCTTCAGCGCGGCGAGCAGCTCGGCCGCATGGGCACGGTCGCCCCGCGACAGAGCGTGGCGGATGTCGTCGCGTATCATGGCGACCACCCGCGCCTCGCCGTCGCTGCCGCTGTCGAGGAGATAGGCGCCAAGCGCCGCCGCCGCGCTTTCGGGCAGATGTTCATGCTCGGCGATGGCCAGGATCTCTGCCTCGCTGAGCCCCGAAAGCTCGACCATGTCGATCATCGAGATCATCGTCCGCCTCCCTTGCTGCTGTGATTGCCTCGCAGCATGGAGGTGGTGAGCGCTGGGCGCCTTGGCGCGCGTCAAGCGGACCAAGGCGACGGTCGGCTGTCTAAGGAACGCGCGACAGAGCGGCATGGTCGCCGCCCGCTGCGCCCTTCTGGGCTGGCACGGGTAGAGCCTGCAGGGGCGGGTTGGCGGCCGAGCAAAGAAAAAGGTGCGCAGGCGAGCGCCCACGCACCTTTCCGGGGCGAGGAAGGGTTAAGCGGCGGCGGGCCTGATGCCGCGCCGCACGAAGTCCTCGAGCAGGCCGATGGTCCGCTCGGAGAGCTCGAGACCGGCATTGGAGAGGATCATCCGGCCGTCGCGGGTGCGCGCCCAGGTTGCAATGCTCTCAACGCCGGTGCCGGCTTCTTTCTGCTCCTTCACGGCGTCGTCGAGGGCTGCCAGCACGACTGCCGCAAACAGTTTGCGGCAGCGCGAGCCCTGCTCGTTCGCCATGCCGATATCGTAGAGATCCCGCGGCATCCCAGCCTCCAGCACTCGTCCAGTCCAGAAATTCGCCGCGGCGGCCATGGGAAGGGCCCGTCACGGGTCCGCAGAAGTAATGTCACTGGACCGTTAAGGAAAGAGGTAATTCTGCATTTTTCACTATCATTTGCCTAGTTCCGCATCATCTGCCGAAAACGCCGGCCGCCCATCGGTCGGCGGGGCTTCCTGATGGCCCCAAATGGTTGCGAAAGTATTGTTTTCAGCAACTTGCCGGCCCGCCGGTGAGCGGTTGGTTGCAACCGTTTCAAGCCCGGCGGGTTGAGAGCGCGCCTCGATTCGCGGTACATCTCAGGACACGGAAGCCATTCCGTGCCTTGCCGAGCGTCCGTCTCGCACGGTGGTCGGTCCGGCGGACTTGCGGTCCGGGCTTGCTGGTCCGGGGCCCTGTCGAAGATGGCCGGCACGCCCTTCGCACCACCGGCCCAGACTGGAGACGGACGACGATGGCGACGGGAACTGTGAAGTGGTTTAACAATGAGAAGGGCTACGGCTTCAT
>JBCCSW010000043.1:0-16296 GCA_039199465.1 Pseudomonadota bacterium | reverse complement strand
GTCCGGTCTCCGTCAGGAGAATATCCACTCGGTCGCCGGGCCCAATGAAGCCTGCGACGCCCGAAAGCGCATCGATCGGAAGCGAGAAGGCGCGACGACCCTCCTGCAGCATCATCGCCATGCGACTGTCCTCGCCGAAACCGGACACCTTCGCCTGAAGGATGGGTTCGTCCGGTTCCATCTGGCGTAAAGCGACGCGGCGTTCTTGCATGATGTCGCCGATCAGGTCCTCTGGTGATGCGAAAGCACCGTCCGGAACCGAGTTTGCCGGCCAATCGATAACACGGATCATGTCTTCCACGATCGGAGCACCATAGGCGACCTGCCTACTTGCCACGATCACGGGTACCGTCGGCGGCCCAGCCCTCTCAGGCTCGGTTTTGATGTCCGCGACGCGCGTCTGCTGATACTTCGAGAAGACCTGATTAGCGTAATAAAGCGATCCGCCGGCGAGCCCAATCCCTACGATGAGAACCAGAATGCCGATTAGCCTCATCTTGAGCCCCGCTCTCGCTGTTGTTTGTCAGCTCTGCACGATCCGACCAACACACGCTCCGCTCAACGCCGTCCGGGGCGTTAAGAGGGCAAGTTAAACTGATCTGCCTGCGTGTAGAGAAATTCGATTTCGTCCACGATCACCTGCACCTCAGTGGTCAGGAGGCCGGCTGCACCGACACTGAAAATCAGGAGACCCGCCGCGAGCGCCACCCAATCCACCGTGACCGCACCGCGCTCGTTTATCAGAAAGTCCATCATTGACACATCCCCCAAGAAGTTGGGCAACGCCTGCTGCGATACGCGATGCATGGAACTTGGATCTTAAGAAAGCTTCGACCACGCACTCAAGAGGTATACGTGGGCGACCCGGCTATCCGGGCCGCCCGAACCATCCATAAATCAGGACGGCGCGTTGACGCTGGTCGCGTTGCTGAGCGACTGCTCGATCGAGTCAACGACAACCTGCAGCTCGGTCGTGAGCAGGCCGACAATGGCCACGCCCAGGATCAGCAGGCCGGCGGCCAGCGCGACCCAGTCGATCGTCACAGCGCCGCTCTCGTTCTTCAGGAAGTTCATCATGATCATGTCTCCACAGAGCATTCTTTCAACGAAACCGGCCTGGTCCCACAGGCCGATCCGGGAAATTGCGGTTCCTCGCCCCAACTCCCTCGCCGAGTAAGTACCACCCACGTTGCTACTATGCAAAAGAACATTGGGTATGAGTGCGCTCGAACACAGGTTTCAACTTGTCAGAGTACCATCTTGCAAAGAAAAAGGCAGCTACGCCGCAATTGATGGCAAGGGAGGGTCAATTGAGGCAGAATTATGGCAAATGCGGGACTTGGTTTCTTGTTGTGGCACTATGCAACGTGTCGATTCCTTTCGAATCGACAGCGAGCCCATTAGACAATCGCGTGCGCGTCGGCGATCGCTCGCGCATGCACATCGCGCCGGCGCCCAAGGCTGGCCAGAAGGTCACCCTGCCCTCGGCCACAACGCGCGTTTTGGGGGGCAGGCGCCCAGCAGCGGCACCGCAGGGTTACAAACCGGGCAGGCATGACTGGTTCTGGAACCTGCATGCCACCGCGCGCGGCGCAGCGTCGCCACTGCGCTGGTCACAGGCCCTTGCGACCGTCAGCGCCCGCCGCAGCACCGGCAGCGCCCTGATCAGCACCGCCACGCTCGACCGGGTGATTACCGAGCACGGCACGCGCATTGCCGCGGCGGCCGACCGGCACGCGATCTCGGCAGCATTGGTCGCCGCGGTTATCGCCGTCGAGAGCGCGGGTCGACAGCGCGCGGTCAGCCACGCCGGTGCGCAGGGCCTGATGCAGCTTATGCCGGCGACCGCCGAGCGCTTCGGCGTCACCGACAGCTTCGACGCTGACCAGAACGTGGAGGCCGGGGTCGCGTATCTGAGCTGGCTACTGAACCGTTTCGAGCAGGATCCGATCCTGGCGCTGTCCGGCTACAACGCCGGTGAGGGCGCGGTCGACAAGCACAAGGGCGTGCCGCCCTTCGCCGAGACGCGCGACTATGTCGTGAAGGTCATGGATGCTGTCGCCGCCGGCAGCGCGCGCTGCAGGCGTGCACCGGCCACGCCGCGCCACCCTTGCGACTTCGACTTGGCGCGGCTGAACGCGAAGTGAGCCGAGGGCGCTACGTCGTGCGCTCGGCGGTCGGTTCGGGCGCGCCGATCGGCTCCTGATCCCCTGACCCAGGCGACCTAGGCGACCAGCGTCGCCTCGGTCTGGGCCTCGACCGTGCCGGTGTCGACCTCTGGCGCCAGCTCGACGATCTTCAGGCCGCCGTCGACCACGTCGAACACACCCAGGTTGGTGATGATCCGGTCGACGACCCCCTGGCCCGTCAGCGGCAGCGAGCATGCCTTGAGGAGCATGCTCTCACCCTTCTTGTTGGCATGGTCCATGATCACCACGACGCGCTTGACGCCGGCCACCAGGTCCATGGCACCGCCCATGCCCTTCACGAGCTTGCCCGGGATCATCCAGTTGGCGAGATCGCCGTTCTCGGCCACCTCCATCGCGCCAAGGATGGCGAGGTCGATATGCCCGCCGCGGATCATCGCAAAGCTGGTCGAGGACGAGAAGTAGCTCGTCGTCGGCAGCTCGGTGATGGTCTGCTTGCCGGCATTGATCAGATCGGCATCGATCTCGTTCTCGGTCGGGAACGGACCCATCCCGAGCATGCCGTTCTCCGACTGCAGCGTGACGTCGACGCCCTCGGGGATGTGGTTGGCCACAAGCGTCGGGATGCCGATGCCGAGATTGCAGTAAAAGCCGTCCTCGATCTCGTGCGCCGCACGGGCGGCCATCTGGTCACGATCCCAGGGCATGTCAGGTCTCCTCGTTCGGGGCGCCGCATGTCGGCGTGTCACGCGATACTCTCAAGATCGGAGCAGCGCGAACGGCGCCGGCTTTAGTCGATGTCGGGCAGGCGTCCGGGGCTCAAGCGGCGCGTAGCGTGCGCTTCTCGATGCGCTTCTCGTGCGCGGCCTCGATAATACGGTCGACGAAGATGCCGGGCAGATGGATCTGGTCGGGTTCGATCTGGCCGGGCTCGACGAGCTGCTCGACCTCCACGACGCAGAGCTTGCCGGCCATCGCGCATTCCGGGTTGAAGTTGCGCGAGGTCTTGCGGAACACGAGATTGCCGGTCGTGTCGCCCTTCCAGGCCTTCACGATCGAGATGTCGGCGACGATCCCACGCTCCAGGATGTAGGTCTGGCCGTCGAAGTCCTTATGCTCCTTGCCCTCCGCCACCTGCGTGCCGACGCCGGTCTTGGTGTAGAAGCCCGGGATGCCCGCCCCGCCCGCGCGCAGACGCTCCGCCAGCGTGCCTTGCGGGTTGAACTCGATCTCGAGATCGCCCGCGAGATACTGCTGCATGAAAATATCGTTCTCGCCGACATAGGAGGAGATCATCTTCTTGATCTGCCGGTCGTGCAGCAGCAGGCCGAGGCCGAAATCGTCGACCCCGCAATTGTTGGAGGCGATCGTGAGGTCGCGCGTGCCGGCAGCCTTGATCGCCGCGATCAGGTTTTCGGGAATGCCGCACAGCCCGAAGCCGCCGGCGGCGATGGTCATGCCGTCGAACAGCGCGCCATCGACTGCCGCTGCGGCATCGGGGAAGACCTTCTTCATCAGTGCCTCCTCTCGGAAATGGATTGCCGAGGGGGTGGCACCCGGCGGTGGCGCAAGTCAACCGCCGGGTTGTGCACTGCGGGACCGCGCCTGCGATACGCGCTCCACGGCGCGTGTCAGGGCGCGTCGTGAGGCACGAGCCGATACACGACCCGGCCGCCCGGGAAACTGCCGCCCGGGGTCAGAGGTTCAGCTGGTAGCTGGCGGGGATGTAGCGAAAACCCTCGCCCAGTGGCTCGACATAGCCGAGCGCCGGTGCCGGCATGTGATAGCCGATGAACGGCACGCGGTCGGCGGCGAGCATGCCGAACACCTCCTTGCGCCGGGCGGCCGCCGCCTCCTTGTCCATGTCGAAGCGGACATGCCAGTCGGGACGCTGCAGCGACATCACATAGTGGTTGGCGGTGTCGGACGTGATCATCAGCCGCTCGCCGCCGCTCTCGACATGGTAGATCATGTGTCCCGGCGTATGGCCCGAGCAGTCCACCGCCTCGATGCCGGAGACGACGCTGTCGCCCGGTGTGATCATCGTCGCCTGCTCGGCGAAGGGCACGACCTTGTCCTGCACGATCTGCACGCGAGGGCGCATCGCGTCGTCGGCCAGCAGGTCCTCGTTCGTCCAGAAATCGAACTCGGCCGCCCCTATGATGTAGGCGGCATTCGGGAAGGCGGGATCGTCGCCCTCGGTCAACCCGCCGATGTGATCGCCATGGAAATGGGTGATCACGACATGAGTGATGTCGCCAGGGCTGAGGCCGAGGGCGCCGAGACGCTCCAGCAGCAACCCGGCGTTTGGCCGCCGGCGTGCGCCATTGCCAGTGTCGAACAGGATCAGCTCGGACCCCGTGTTCACCAGCGTGACGCTGAAGGGCGCCTCCATCCGCGTCGGTGGCAGGAAGTTCGCCTCGGCCAGTTCGGCGACGTCCTCGGCGCTGACATTCTGGCCGAATATCGGGTGCGGCCCATCGATCTGCACGGCGCCGTCGAGGATCGAGGTCACTTCGAAAGCACCGACCTCGAAACGCCAGAACCAGGGCCGCAGCAGGCCCTGTTGCGGGGTAGCAGCCAGACCGATGGTCGGGACCGCCATGCCGACGGCGGCGCCGGCCAGCAGGCTGCGGCGGTCAATGGTGGTTGAGCGATGGGTCATCGCGCGTCTCCCGGGTCATTGTTCTCTGAGCGCTGGCGGGCGTGCGCCGCCAGTCCGGTCAGATGGTAATCCGCCACCGCATCGCGGCGAGCCGTCGCACCGACGCGGCACGCACAGGCAGGCCACGCATGGGCCGGACGATTACCCCTCAGCCCGTCGGCGACCGCGCGACGCAGACATAGCCCGGCATCGGTCCCTATCGGTGGTCGGCGATCATCCGGCTGACGCCATGGGCGGTCTTGTCCCAGTAGGTCGGCGCCACGAAGAGTTCCAGCACCGCCTTCCACGCGGCAACCGCACCCAGCGTCCAGTAGAACGGCATGACCGGCAACAGGACGGCAAGATCCAGGGCTCGCCGGCGCCAGAGCGCGCGGCAGGCGCTCACCACCATCACCGCCTGTCCCGCGGCGAGCGAAAGCCCGACCGCCCAGGGCAGCCATCCCGGCATGGCGTCGGGGTTCAGACCAGCGCCCGCGCCACCGCTCAGCCAGACGGCGAAGGCGCCCTCGCCCGTCACCCAGCCCCAGGCCAGCGCCGCCCAGAACACCGGCATCGCCAGATAGGCGACCATGCCGCCGAGAAACAGCACATTGAAGGCGATCAGACCGACGGTGCCCATCTCGCGCCACAGCCTGAGCGGTGCGCGCATATGGCAGAGCCAGGTGAGCGCAAAGCCCTTCAGCCAGCGGGAGCGCTGACGCAGCCACGAGAGCGGGCGGAAATTCGCCTCTTCCTCGGTCGTGCTCGAGATCAGCCGCGTGCGCCATCCACGCCGGAAAAGCCGCATGCCGAGATCGGCGTCCTCGGTGACGTTATGGGCGTCCCAGCCGTCGCAATCCTCCAGCGCCGTGCGCCGGAAATAGACCGAGGTACCCCCAAGCGGCACCGGCAGACCCAGCCTTTCCCAGCCGCGCAGCAGCACGTCGAACCAGATCGCGTATTCGATCTGGAAGCAGCGGCTGATCAGCGTCTCGCGGGCATTCTGGAAGGCAAGCTGGCACTGCACGCAGCCATAGCGCCCCGGCAGCGCGGCGAAGGTCGAGACGACCCTGTGCAGTTGGCGCGCTTCGGGACGGTCTTCGGCATCCAGGACACCCACGATGGCACCGCGGCAGAAGGGCAGCGCATAGTTCAGCGCCCGCGGCTTGGTCCGCGGCCGGCCGGGCGGCACGACCAGCAGCGAGAAGGTGCTCGGCAGGCCGGCGCGCTGGACGGCGTCAAGCGTGGCGGCGTCGTCAGCCTCCACCACCAGCTTTACGTCCATGAGGTCGCTCGGATAGTCGATCGCCGCCAGGGCGCCCTGCAGGCGTTTGATCATCGGCGCCTCGCGGTAGAGCGGGATCACCAGACTCACCCTCGGCAGCGGTCGGTCGGCGTGGGCGGGCTCGGCCGGCTGCTGGCGCCAGCCGGCGATCAGCGCGCCGAGGCGCAGCGCCGTCGTCGCCACGTTGAGGGCCAGCACCAGCGCCAGCAGCCCGGCAATCACCCAGGCCGCGTGCAGGACCAAGCCCGCCGCCAGCGCAGCGAGCAGCAGCGCGCAGGCACCGCGCTGCGGACCGAGCCCGCGCACGCTGCGCCGGCGCGGCAGCCGATGGCTCGCGACCCCGGTCAAGAGCGGGTCGAAACGGCGGGCGAAGGCGCGATCCAGCGCCGCGGGCTCGACCTCGACGAACAGCGCATCGCTCGGAGACAGGCCAAGCCGGCGGGCGGTCAGCGACAGCGGATGCGTCCCGTCGGTCGCCCAGATCAGAAAGCCACCGACCATGCGCCAGGGAATTACCCTAAGACGCATCCAGAGCAGCGGTCGCTCAAGTCCGGCGAGGAGCGACGGATCGGGCGGATCGGCATCGAGATCGCCGACGCCAAGACCCGGGGATGTGGGGACGGCAGCCTCTCCCGCCGGCCGCTGGCGCCGCGACGCACCCGCCACCAAGGGACGAAGCGTCAGCGCCTTCGCATCGGTCGTCGGCAGGCCCGGCGTCGCGGACGAGGTCGCGCCAGCGAAGCTTTGCGGCGCCTCGGCCAGACCCGCCGCGGGCGCCGCGTTCTCACCCGATGCCGCCTCGGTCCCGTCGGCGAAGCTGTAATGCATGTTGTCGGGAGACCGGCCCGGGTCCTCAGCCCCACGCTCCGACGGTGCGGGCTCCACCGATCCGCGTGGCGGGGTCACGACCGCCACCGACGGGCAGAACTACGCGCCCGCAGCCGGCAAGGCTGAACGTCCGGTCGCCGCACAAACACGCTGGCCTCCGTCACCCAAAACAACGCGGGCAACGCTGCGCCAAGTTTGATTAATGGCACCTGAAGGCTTCGGTTCCGTCATGCCACGATGGCGACGTGGCACGGATGGGCGAGCCCGGTCGCCTCAGCCTCGACGATCTCTCACGCCTTGGCCATGGCCGCGACGAAACGGTCGAACAGATACAGGCTGTCCTGGGGGCCCGGGCTCGCCTCGGGGTGTTGCTGGACCGAAAAGACCGGCCGCCCCTCCAGCGCGATGCCGCAATTCGAGCCGTCGAACAGCGAGACATGCGTCTCGACCACACCCGCGGGCAGGCTCGTCGCCTCGACCGCGAACCCGTGGTTCATCGAGGTGATTTCGACCTTGCCGGTCGCGATCTCCTTCACCGGGTGGTTCGCGCCGTGATGGCCATGGTTCATCTTGACCGTCCTGCCCCCCAACGCGAGGCCGAGGAGCTGATGGCCGAGGCAGATCCCGAACAACGGCTTGCCACTGTCCAACACGCCGCGGATCATCGGCAGGGCATATGCGCCGGTCGCGGCCGGATCCCCCGGACCGTTCGACAGGAAGACGCCGTCGGGCTGCTGTGCAAGCACCTCCTCCGCCGTGGCGGTTGCCGGTACGACGGTCACCCGACAGCCGGCCGCGGCGAGCGCGCGCAGGATGTTGCGCTTCGCCCCGAAATCGACGGCGACGACGTGCGCTCGGGGTGTCGCGAGCGGCTGGAACCCCACCCCCCAGCGCCAGCGCGTCTCGTCCCAGTGATAGCTCTGCCGCGTGGTGACGTCCTTGGCGAGGTCCAGCCCCTCCAACCCCGGGAAGCCTTGGGCAGCGCGCACCAGGCCGGCGCTGTCGAACACACCGTCCGGCGCGTGCGCGATCGCGACATGCGGCATGCCCTGGGCGCGCACCAGCCGCGTCAGCCGGCGGGTGTCGAGCCCGGCGATGCCGATCAGGCCTCGCCGCCTCAGCCAGGCATCGAGATGTTCCGCCGCGCGCCAGTTCTGCGGTTCTGTCACATCAAGGCGCACGACCATGCCGCGCGCATGCGCCTCGGTCGCTTCTTCGTCCTCCGCGTTGGCGCCGGTATTGCCGATATGCGGGAAGGTGAAGGTGATGATCTGCCCGGCGTAGGAGGGGTCGGTCATGATCTCCTGATAGCCGGTCATCGCCGTGTTGAAGCAAAGTTCACCGACGGCGACGCCGGTCGCCCCGAAGCCGCGCCCTCGGATGAGGCTGCCGTCGGTGAAGGCGATGCACGCGGTCGATTCCATGATGCCTCCAATCCGGCCATGCTCGGCCCGCCGGGATGCCGCAGTGTTGCCTAGAGTCCGTCCGATGTTCGGTCAACGTCAAATTTAATCATTTAAAAACAATTGCTTAACCTTTTGCAGACTTTCTTGATGCGGCTCGGGACCTCATGTAACCATCCGCGAAAGCGCAACAGCGCGCCTCCATCTAAGCGGAGCACCCCATGCCATCGACGATCCACCGCATCGAGGCGTCCCTGGCCGAAGCGATCGAGCAGGGAAACGAGGTTCGTGCCTGTACGCTGCGGCTGATGCTGGCTGCCGTGCGCGACCGTGAGCTGGAGACCTGCCGCGGCGCCGATGCCACGCGCGTGGCGCTGGAGGGTCAAGCGCTGCGCGATCTGCTGCAGCGCATGGTGCGCCAGCGCCTCGAAGCGATCGCCGAATACGAGGAGGCGGGCCATGCCGAGATCGCCGAGCGCGAGCGCGCCGAGATCGAGGTGATCAAGTCCTTCCTGCCCAAGCCCATGTCGCGAGACGAGATGCAGCAGGCCGTCGCCCGCGCGATCGTCGAGACCCAGGCCTGCTCGATCCGCGACCTGGGTCGCGTGATGGGCCACTTACGCAGCAAATACCCCGGCCGCATCGATTTCGGCGAAGCCGGCGCCGAGGTGAAGGCAGCGCTGGGCTGACGGTGCGGCGGCATCCGTCCCGAGCGCGACGGACGGGCGGCATCTCGGCGATATCTCCGACGGTACTGCGACGCCATCCACCTCCTTTGCCCATGGCTGAGAGAGGCACATGGCCAGGTGCTGGATCCCTATGAGGGCGGCCGCCTCTCTGCCGAACTGGGCGCCCGACGGCAGCGGGAGATCGGCCAAAGTCCGACCGTTAGCGCCGATGCCGGCGTCCTGATCGAACGGCTTCGACAAGACGGCGGAGACGTCCTGACCATCGGCGACTGAGCCCAGGCGACCGGTGCGTCGCGGACCGGCGGGCGGTGCGCACGCCGGTCGCCGTCAGAGGCACGGGTCGCATGCACGGGTGGCGTGCACGGGTTGCGTGCACGGGTCGCGTGGACGGGCGGCGCCAAACGCTGACCGGCTTGCCCCTGCATCGCCCATCGGCTACCCCGCGCGCCAACCGAAAGGTGCGCGCAACGCACCGCCGATGCCCGACGAGCACCCGATGCCCAAGGACAAGCAGAAGAAGCCGCCGCGCCCTAAGGCCGAGCCGCCGCGCGGCTTCCGCGACTATGTCGGCGCGGAGGTGATCCGCCGCCAGGCAATGCTCGCGACCATCTGCGAGGTCTACCACCGCTATGGCTTCGACCCGCTGGAGACGAGCGGCATCGAGACCGTCGAGGCGCTGGGAAAATTCTTGCCCGACACCGACCGGCCGAATGAGGGCGTCTTCGCCTTCCAGGACGAGGACGACACCTGGCTCGCGCTCCGCTACGATCTGACCGCGCCGCTGGCGCGTTTTGCGGCCGAGCACCGCCAGGATCTGCCGACGCCGTTCCGCCGCTATGCCACCGGCCCGGTCTGGCGCAACGAGAAGCCCGGTCCTGGTCGCTTTCGGCAATTCTATCAATGCGATGCCGATACCGTCGGCAGCGCCTCGCCGGCCGCGGATGCCGAGGTGTGCATGATGCTCGCCGACGCGTTCGGGGCCCTCGGCATTCCCGCGGCGGACGTCGCGATCAAGCTCAACAACAGGAAGATCCTGAACGGCATCCTCGAGACCGTGGCAAGCGATGCGTCCGAGGACACGGCCGCCGCAGTCCTGCGCACCCTCGACAAGCTCGATAAAGCCGGCCCCGACGGCGTGCGCCAACTGCTGACCACGGGCCGGAAGGACGCCTCTGGCGCCTTCATCCCAGGCGTCGGGCTGAGCGCGGCGCAGGCTGAGGCCTGCCTCTCCTTCCTCATGGCCCGCCGCTCGGACAACGCCGCCACGCTTGCCGAGCTCCGCGACGTCGTCGGCACCTCCGCGGTCGGCCTAGCGGGCGTCGCGGAGTTGGAGAGCATGGTCACGCTCTTGGAGAGTGCCGGCTACGGCAGCCGCGTCCTTGTCGATCCCTCGGTGGTGCGTGGCCTTGGCTACTATACCGGTCCGGTCTTCGAGGCGGAGCTGACCTTCGAGATCACGGGCGAGGACGGGCGGCCGCGACAGTTCGGTTCGGTCGCGGGTGGCGGGCGCTATGACGACCTCGTCAAGCGTTTCACGGGCCAATCAGTGCCGGCGACCGGCGTCTCCATCGGTGTCGACAGGCTGCTGGCGGCGCTCGCGGCCATGGGGCGCGACACCGGACCGGCGGCGCGCGGCCCGGTCGTCGTGCTGGCAATCGAGCGTGACCGGATGGCGGCCTACCAGGCCATCGCGACCGCGCTTCGCGGTGCAGGCATCAGGGCCGAGGTTGCGCTCGGCGCGGCGAACATGGGCAAGCAGCTCAAATATGCCGACAGGCGCGACGCCCCCATCGCGGTGATCGAAGGGCCGGACGAGCTGGCCCAGGGCGTCGTCCAGCTGAAGGACCTAGCGCTTGGCAAGCGTCTCTCGGCCGAGATCGAGACCCGCGCCGAATGGGCCGAACAGCCGGCGCAGCGGACCATCCCGCGCGCCGATCTCGTCGCCGCCGTGCAGGCGATGCTCGCGGCCGAGGAGGAGCGGCGATGAGCGCACCCGACCGGGCCGGCCCCCCCGCACCCAAGCCTTCCGGCCCGTCATCCGGAGGCAGTAGCTCAGGCACCGTGATCGACCCGATCGACGCGTGGATGGCCGACTGGTCGGCGGCCGTGACACGGCAGGGCAGCGCACTGGCCGAGATCGACAGCGTGCAGGACGCGCTGGCGCGGCTCTATGCCGGTGCCGGCTATCGGACGGTCGCGCCACCGCATCTCTACCCCGCCGAATTGCTGCTGGACCTCTACGGCGAGGACCTGCACGGCCGCGCCTATCTGTTCCCCGCAGCCGGCGGGACGGACGCGCTCTGCCTGCGCCCCGACTTCACCGTGCCCGTCGCCCTGGCGCATGGCGGGCATGGCTGGGAGCGTCCGGCGAAATACGCCTATCGTGGCCCGGTCTTCCGCCGGCAGGAGGCGGGCTCGACACGACCCGTCGAATACCTGCAGGCGGGCATCGAGAACATCGGTGCCGACGACCCGGCCGAGGCCGAGGCGCAGGTCCTGTCCCTAACGCTGGAGGGGCTGGAGGCTCTGGGCGCGGTCGGTCTCGACGTCGTGACCGGCGATCTCGGCATCGTCTTCGCGCTGCTCGCCGCGCTGGAGATGCCCGACGGCCTGCGCGCCCCCCTTCGCCGCCATCTCTGGCGGCCGGCGCGCTTCCAGATGCTGCTGGACGAGGCGCGCAGACCGCCCTCCGCCCCCAGCGTCACGCGCCGGGCGATGATCGCCGCCGCAGCGGATGGCGGCGACGCGTTGGCCGCATACGCCGGTGGCGCAGGCGAGATCCTGGGCCTGCGCGACATGGCCGACATCGCCGACCGGGCGCAAGCACTCGCCCAGCAAGAGCCTGAGCCGGCGCTCGGCGCAGAACAGGCCGAGCTGATCGCCGCCGTGTTGCGCACCCACGGCGTCGCTGGCGACGTGCTCTCGGCGCTGCGCAGCCTGACCGTTGGCGCCGGGCTCGATCTGGTCGATGCGCTCGACCGGTTCGAACGTCGCCTCGACGCCATGAACCGCAAGGGGCTCGACGCTGAGGCGCTGTCCTTCGACGCGGGTTTCGGCCGGACCCTGGAGTACTATGACGGCTTCGTCTTCGAAGTGCGCGCGGCAAGCCGGCCGGGCCTGCCCCCGCTGGCAGGCGGCGGGCGCTATGACGGACTGATGTCCCGGCTAGGCGCCGCGCAGCCCGTCTCGGCGGTTGGCGCGATGATCCGGCCCGAGGCGGCGATGGCCGCGCGCGCCGGCGGCCTGGCGCCGGCACCGTCGATCGAGCGCGAACCCCAGCCCCTGGCGACGGGTCGGGCGTCGCCGGTCGCAGCGCTCCGCGCGAGGCACATCTTTCCCACCGGCGATCTGGTACTGGCCTTGCCGTCGAAGGGCCGACTGCAGTCCGACACGCTCGACTGGTTCGCGGCGCGCGGCGTGAGCATCACGCGCTCGGGCGCCGGGCGACAATATGCGGCGACGGTTGACGGGGCGCCCGGCCTCGGCATCGCGCTTCTCTCGGCCGGCGAGATCCCGGCAGCGCTGGAGGCCGGGCAGGTCCATCTGGGCGTGACCGGGCAGGACTTGGTGCAAGAGCGGATCGCCGAGTGGACCCGACGCGTCAGGCTGGCCAGCCGTCTCGGCTTCGGCCATGCCGATCTGGTCTGCGCTGTGCCGGCGTGGTGGGTCGATGTCGAGACGATGGCCGATCTCGACGACGCGGCCGAGCGCTTTCGCGTCCGCAATGGCCACGCACTCCGGATCGCCACGAAGTACCACAACCTGACGCGACGCTTCTTCCGCGAGCGTGGGGTGGCCGACTACCGCCTGATCGACAGCCAGGGTGCGACCGAAGCGGCGCCGAAGAACCACGCTGCCGAGGCTTTGGTCGATATCAGCTCCTCAGGCGAGACGCTAAAGGCCAATCACCTGCGGATCCTTCAGGACGGGCTGATCCTGAAAAGCCAGGCCTGCCTCTTCATCAGCCGCGGCGCGCCATGGTCGGCGTCGGCGCGTTCTGCTGCGGAATCGTTGACAGCACAGCTTGGTATCGACGTGCGGCCGTGACGGCCCGCGACCTAGCGTCAGGCTCGACGTCGTCCACGCGCAGGTTGAACACGCGTGAAGTTTTCGCTGTTTCGGCGAAAAATTTGTCCCTGTCTTAACCAGTTGGGCGCTCGCGGGAGTTCCATTTCGAGAGAATGCCGATTGTCGGCCCAATTCGCGTCACAGCGCAGGGTGATAACGAGCCTGTCACCGGGTGAGTGGTGATCGCGTAGTGGGTGTGAGTGAACGGGCCCAGTCTCCTTGTCAGCCGGACATGGAAACGAGTGTAGTGTTGCCCGCGTATTCTTACCGTTTGTTTTGTGTCGTAGAGCGTCCGCGTCGCCCAGCGTTACCGTACTGTGCTGCGCAAAGAAAAAGGGATGTGCCGTTGCACATCCCTTTTTCCTTTGCGCGATCATCGTGCCGTACCGACGCCGAACCAACATAGCGTCGATGATTGGTGTGAATCGGGCCCGCAAGTCTCCTCAGCCGAACCATTGCAGGATTGGTCGAAGATCTTAAGGGATCGTTAAGACGCGCCACGACGTGCGCGGTTTCTGATCCAAACTCGCCCCAGGGACGCCTGAATGTGGCCGGCCCTAGAGCGGTCGCCGCTGCGACAGCGCTGCGCTCAACGTGCCGTCATCCAGATAGTCGAGATCACCGCCCACCGGGACCCCACGGCCGAGCACAGTCACCCTGACACCGAGAGGCTGCAGGTAATCCTGGATCACATGGGCGGTGGTCTGGCCATCGATGCTGGCGGGAAGCGCCAGGATCACCTCCTCCGCCGCGACGCTGCCCTTGTCATAGCCCGCGACATCGGCCTCGCCCGCCGCGCGCCGGACCAGATCAGTCAGGCGCAGCGTCTCCGGCGTCACGCCATCCAGCGCGGACAACAGCCCGCCGAGCACATGGTACTCGCCGTCGAAGGCGCCCGACCGCTCGATCGCCCAGAGATCGGAGACATCCGGCACCACGCAGAGGCGCCGAGGATCGCGCGTGGGATCGGCGCAGATATCGCAAAGCGGGCCGGTGCCGAGATTGCCACAGCGCACGCAGGTTTGGACGCTGGCGATGACATCGACCATCGCGTCGCTCATCGGCTGCAGCAGCCGCTCGCGCTTTTTCAACATTGCGAGCACCGCGCGCCGTGCCGAGCGCGGTCCGAGGCCGGGCAGCTTCGCCATGGTATCGATCAGGCGCTCTAACGCACGGTCATCGTTCCGCCGCGGGGCGTCGCTGCCGCTTCCGCTCATGGGCGGGCCCGCAGGGCGGCGGGTCGATGATCGCACCCACGGGCGCCGATGGCACGACCGACCGCTACGCCCCGGCGCGCTGCGTCTGCGGACGGCACGGCAACCGCGCCCGATGCCGCCGTCGGGAGGGGTTTGGCCCGGTCACGGTGGTCCGGAACCAGCGCCAGACGCGTCTCGGGCGGCTCAGCCTCGGCCATGCCTAGCCGAAGGGGGGCTTCATGCCCGGCGGCAACGGCAGGCCTTCGGTCACCTTGGCCATCTCGTCGGCCGCAAGCTCCCGCGCCTTGGCGGTGGCGTCGTTGACGGCGGCGACGATCAGATCCTCCAGCACGGCCTTGTCCTCGGTGCCATCGATCAGGCTTTGGTCGACGCTGAGGGCGATCAGTTCGCCCTTGCCCGTCGCCGTGGCGCTGACCATACCGGCGCCCGCGCTGCCTTCCGCGCGCAGGTCGCCCACGCGCTCCTGCGCCTCGGCCACCTTGCGCTGGATCTCGCCCGCCTGGCTCATCAACTTCGCCAGGTCGCCCATGCCCTTCAGCATGTCAGTTCTCCTCGTCCTCGCCGTCCTCGTCGTCCAGCAGCATGCCGTCGATGTCGTAAAGCGTCTCCTCCGCGAGGTCATCGTCGAGCGCATCGCCGCCCGGCCCCGCAGCATCGCGCGCGCCCAGCGGCCGGATACTGGCGATCCGCGCGCCGGGAAAGGCGTCAAGCGCCGCAGCAATGATCGGATGCGCGGCGATCTCGGCTTCCAGCGCGCGCTCGGCCTCGGCCCTGCGTTCGGCCAGTGTGGCGAAGCCCGCGTCGCGCGACATGACGACAGACCAGCGCTGCCCCTCGGCCCGGCCCAGGCAGGCGCCGAGGCGTCCGGGCAGATCATCGGGCGCACCAGGCGCGAGCGCGATCTCGATGACACCTTCGCGCAGGCGCACGGGCCGGACATAGGTGCCCAGTTCGTTCGCCGCGAGGTGTTCGCTGGCGGCGTCCAGGCTTCGCTGCAGCGCCTCGATGCGCGCGATCACCGCCGCTTCGTCCGCAACGATGGCGGGCTCGGCGTCGGGAAGGGAGGATGTCGCAAGGGGGACGTCGGCTGGTTGAGATGCGACCGCTGGCGCCGGATCGGCCGATGCATCCGGCGTCGACACGGCCACGGCAAGGGCCGTGGCCGCCGTGGTCGCCGTGGCCGCCGTGGTCGCCGTGTCGACCGCCCGCTTTGGCAAGACCGCGCTGGTCGGTGGGCCGGGCGGCGCGCTCGGGGTCGCACGGGCCTGCGGCGCCGCGACGCTCTCGGTCACGCGAGCTGGACCTTCGCTCAGCGCTGCGCCATGCGCCACCGGCGCCGGAACGGCGACGCTTTGGGCGGGCGGCGCCGTGCCCACCACCGACGCAGGCTTGGACGGCGCGCTTCCGCTCAGCATCGCAACCGCCTCGCCCGGCGTGGGCAGATCGGCGACATGGGTCAGGCGGATGATCCCCATCTCGGCCGCCGTCAGGGCCGAGGGCGCATGGCCGACCTCCTCCATGATCTTCAGCAGCATCTGCCAGGCCCGGCTCAACACGCGCATCGACAACCGCGCCGCAAGCTCGCGCCCCCGCTCCCGCTCGCTCGGCCCGATCGTCGGATCCTCGGCCCGCTGGTCGGCGATCTTGATGACCGAGATCCAGTGCGTCAGCTCCGCCAGGTCGCGCAGCACGACCGCCGGATCGGCCCCGTCGGCGTGTTGACGGTCCAGTTCGGCCAGCGCCGCATCAGCATCGCCGCGCATGATCGCCTCGAAAAGATCGAAGACGCGGCCGCGATCGGCCAGACCCAGCATCTCACGCACGCCAGCCGCCGTGATCGGCTCACCCGTCGCCGCCAGCGCGATGGCCTGATCGGTCAGCGACAGCGCATCGCGCACCGACCCCTCGGCCGCGCGCACGATCAGGCCAAGCGCGTCGTCGTCCGCCGCGATCCCCTCGCGCCCGCAGATGTCGCGCAGATGGGCGAGCATCACGTCAGGCTCGATCCGCCGCAG
>JBCCSW010000042.1:0-16311 GCA_039199465.1 Pseudomonadota bacterium | reverse complement strand
TTCAGTCGATGCTTAAGCTTGGAAGAGCACAAGGTGTGGCTATGGCGGCTGCGCTTTCCAGGCAAATTCCTATTACAGAATATGCTCCTAAAAAAGTAAAGCAATCCGTAACCAGCAATGGCAACGCATCAAAAGAGCAAGTGGCGGCCATGTTAATGACTTTATTAAACTTCAAGGCCTCGCCAAAGCTTTTGGACGCCACAGATGCCCTTGGCGTAGCAGTTTGTCATCACTTTCAGAAAGGCGCTCGAAAAAATACTGCCAAGAGCTGGAAGGCGTTTATTTCAGATAATCCGGACCGAGTGAATTAACAATACGAACCGTAATACAGCTTCATTCTAAGTCTTATATTTGAGCTTCAGGCTAATTAAAACCATGTCGAAAATCAACTTCAAGTCAGATATATTGCCGCACCTGATTGCGGTATCCGTTTTTATAGTGGTGGTTGTCATCTCGGCTATCGCGGGTATCGCCATTCCTCCTGCATCTCGGTCAACCATGTGGTCTGCCACGGCATCCCTAGCCCGAAGGCGCTGAAGGACGGCGACATCCTGAACATCGACGTGACGGTGATCCTGGACGGCTGGCACGGCGACACCTCGCGGATGTATGTCGCCGGGCGCGCCAACCGGAAGGCCGAGCGGCTGATCGAGGTGACGCATGAGGCGCTGATGCGCGGCATCGCCGAGGTCAAGCCCGGCGCGCGCTTCGGCGATATCGGCTTCGCGATCCAGAGCTTTGCGGAAGGCGAGCGCTGCTCGGTAGTGCGCGACTTCTGCGGCCATGGGCTCGGGCGCGTGTTCCACGACGCGCCCAACGTGCTGCACTATGGCCGGCGGGGCGAGGGCGCCGAGATCCGCCCCGGCATGTTCTTCACCATCGAGCCCATGGTGAACCTGGGCGGCGCCCAGACCAAGACGCTGAGCGACAATTGGACGGCCGTGACGCGGGACCGGAGTTTGTCGGCGCAATTCGAACACTCGGTGGGGGTGACGGACGATGGCTGTGAGATTTTCACGCTGAGCCCGGCGGGGCGGTTTTTTCAGGCTTCTTGAGCCTTGAATTTCACATGTATGGCGCTCGGCGCTTTGGAAGAGCTATTTTAGTGTTTGGCTCATTTATTGAGTACTATGGTAGCCCAAAATGGGTATCTTCTGATTATTTGGCGTGACCACATTTCCATTGGGGCATATGATCTATTCAGATCCGTTGTTTGTTTGGTCGTTTTCCTTTTTTCCTGCGCTCGCGACCAAATTTTTTTTGCTCTTTCTATATCTTGCATGACTTCTTTCTATGTATTTGATTTCGCATTTTCTTGTTTCATCTTCTTGTTAATTCTTTCCGTTATTTTTGTGTTTCTGAGCTTCATGGCATTCAAAGTACTTCCAATGCAGATTAAGTGAGGTATGAATCGCAACCCAGAGAAAAGTCAGCGGCCTCCTTCGATCGTTGGAGGGCAGCCTCCAGCGCTACGGGGTGAGGGAAAGACTGCCCACCCAGTTGCGTGACGATTGCGCTTAAGCAAATAGCGACCATCTCGTTGCCGTACTGAGCTTCGCCAGAGCCTTGACGCCCTGCGTCGGGTTCTCGGTGGTGTTGAAGTCGGGGCGGCAGACGGCGAAGCTGGCTGTGTTTGAGACACACGTCGAGAATTTCGCGACCGGCGCCGACGCTGTCCGGAAAGCCCACATGGTAGGCGAAGCTGCCGGAGCCACCGTGGTCGTTGTGGGGCTTCATTAATGCGTTGGTCGCATGCATGCGTTCGACCGGCGCTCCGACCTCGACCAGTCCCCAACCAACACGACGCGGCGTTCGTGAGACCCGAACAGCGGACGCCCTACTCCGGCAGGGCATTGACGCTGTAGAAGATGCGTTCGTTGGGGCCCGGGGGGCCGAAATGGCGCTCATAGATCTGGAGGATCTCGCCGGTGCGGTAGAGATGGGCCAGCGCGCGGTCCAGCACCAGACGCAGATCCTCCTCGCCGCGCGGCAGGGCGAGGCCGTAGGGCTCGAACGTGTAGCTCATGCGCGAGGCCACCAGCCGCTCGCGCTCACCCAGACCGGCCAGCACGCCGCCCAGGATCGCGCGATCGGCGAAATAGGCGTCGATCTCGCCGGCCGCCACCGCCGACAGGCCCGCGCGGTGGTCGTCGAAGGCCACGATCTCGGCGCCCTCGGTCGCGGGCATGACGTCCTCGGCCAGCCAGGTCTCGGCCGTGGTGCCGGCCAGGGCGCCGAGGCGCCGGCCGTCAAGTGCCCGCGCTATCCCGCCGGCCGAGGCGCCCGACCCGCCCTGGTCGATCAGCGGGCCGCGCAGCGCCTCCGGCGCCTCGGCCGCCACCACGCTGCCGACGCCCGTCGCAAAGATCGGCAGCGTGAAGGACATGGTCTCTCGCCGCTCCAGCGTGATGGTGGTGGCGCCGCAGAGCACGTCGAACTCACCGTCGCCGAGCCGCTGAAACCGATCCTCGGCCGTGACGCTGACGAGACGGGCGGTCAACGCCTCAAGGCCCGAGGTCTCGAGGATCGCATTTGCCATCCGCGCGCAGAGCTCGGCGGTAAAGCCGCTCGGCTTGCCGTCGCGGAGATAGGCGAAGGGCGGCACGTCGGTCCGCAGGCCGAGGGTCAGCACCCCCTCCTCGACGATGCGCTCGAACCGCGCACCGGCGAGGGAGGGGGCCGCGAGCAGGGATAGGCCAAGGGCGGCCAGGACGGCACGGCGGAGCATGGAGACCTCCTGCAACGGATCGGGCAGGAGGGGAGCACAGTCGCCTGATGCACGCAACGCGGGTTTGCCGAGAGGTGGTATCTTGACCGGCCGCGGCAACGGGACCTCAGGCAAAGACCGACCAGCCCGTGGCGGCGCTTAGCTTCGCCAGCGCCTCGGTGCCCTGTTTGGAATTCCCGTACGCGTTCAGGCCTGGGCTCCAGACGGCGATGCTGGCGGTGTTGGGCACGACCGCCAGGATACCGCCGCCGACGCCCGACTTGCCGGGGAAGCCTACGTCATAGGCGAAGGCGCCCGAGCCGTCGTAGTGGCCGCAGGTCATCATCAGGGCGTTGATCGCGCGCACCCGCTCGACCGGCATCAGGCGCTGGCCCGGGAAGCCATTGACCAGAAAGCGACCGGCGCGGGCGAGCTGGCGGCAGGTCATCTCGATCGCGCAATGGTGGAAATAGGTGCCGAGCGCGCAGTCGACCGTGGCCCGAAGATTGCGCTCGGAGCGCAGGAAAAAGGCGAGCGCGTGGTTGCGGTTGCCGGTCTCGCGCTCGGCCTCGGCGACGGCGGGGTCGATGTGGATGGCCTCGTCCTCGGCCGCGGCGCGCAGGAAACGCAGGATCTCGCCCAGCGTCTCGGCCGGGGTGCGGCCGTCCAGGCAGGCGTCGGTGGTGACGATGGCGCCAGCGTTGATGAAGGGGTTGCGCGGGAAGCCGCCCTCGAGCTCAAGCTGCACGATGGAGTTGAAGGCGCGGCCGGAGGGCTCCTTGCCGACGCGGGTCCAGAGCGCGTCTCCCCAGCGACCGAGTGCCAGCGCCAGAGTGAAAACCTTGGAGATCGACTGGATCGAAAAGGCCAGATCGGCCGCTCCGGCGCATAGCTCGCGCCCGTCGGTCAGGCAGACGGCGATGGCGAACTGCGCCGGGTCGACGGCCGCAAGCGGGGGGATGTAGTCGGCCACCCAACCCCAATCGGCCGCTGCATGCGCCTGGCGATCCAACCGCGCAAGAAGACCGTCGAGATCCGGGGGACAGGATTGCGCTTTGGCTATGCTAGACATCGACATGGGCGGGGATGGCGGCGGCGGATCGCACATCCCACCATTCTGCGCGACGGTCGCCGTCAACGCCAGTCCGAGCCAGAACCTCGCGCCAAACCCGACCCAGGATTTACCCGTTTCTACCGCAGGCTGCGCCTGCACGATGGGTCGTGCCGGACGACACACCCGCGGCGTGCGGCGACCCGCCCATTGTGGGAGAGAGCCTGCCGGGAATTGGGGTTCTGCCGTCTGTGCTCGCGGCCGAAGGCGCGGCGCCTTCAGCGGCCATTATCACCCCGGGCATCGGGGCGATCTTCGTGCACAGATTGCGACTGGGCGAAGCGTCGCAAAATGGCAGGGGTTATCAACAACAATAAAAGCTCATACTAACAACGTCCGACGGCGGCGGTAGAGCGTCTTCAGCAATGACGATAAAAACACAGAAGTCGGCGATCTGGATCTCGTCCGCGGTTTCCGATTCTGGGAATATTGTTGGCGTTCTGCCGTATGAGTCCACCCGCCCAGCGAAGACAGATGGCCGATCCGACGAGGAGCGCGCAGCGGCGTTTGAGCTGGAGCAAAAGCAACAACGCCTGATGTGTGCCGGCGGCGCCGTCGAGGTCGGTACGCTGAACCCGACATGGGCGTTCAACCTGAGAAACGCTAGAGGTGCGCATGCCCCACCTTTCATGAGCTTCAGTGGTGTGCCGGCCGTGACGGAGGCGATGAAGATCTTCCTGGAGGACTTCGACCTTGGCGATACGCGGTTTCATCCGATCCGGATCTGGGACGCCGGGCAGAAGCAGGAGCCCTGGCCGGAGAAGTTCTTTGTCATGAATGTCGCCAATCAGCGCGCCACTGTGGATATTAGCGACATGGATCATCCGGCCTTTGCCCCGGACTTCATGACCGGAAAGAACGAGCTACCGTTAATCGTTCAACAGGCGGAACTGTTGAGGACGCTCCCAAGCGCCCTCGACGGTCCCGATTTGTGGATGGACCCGAGCCTGAAATACGGCCTTTTCGTCTCGGACCGGCTGGCCCGTGCCATCGGCCGCTCGGGCCTTTCACGAGGCTGGCTGCTCAAGAAGACGCAGCTTCAGGAATGATGGAGAGGCTATTCGATTGCTGAGCGAATTGGCTACGGCTTTGAATTTCATCATTTGCTTCCAACATAGACATTCGAAACAGAAGGCGAAGCGCCGTAAGGCTATGCCAGCTGACACGTCGTTCGCCGAGGACACCAAGGCAAAGGGTGCGTAACAGCGTGCATCACGACGGCATTCCTGACAGCGGTACTTTTCGTTGTCGCCGTGGAGATCGCCATACGCTTGCCGTTTGCACCGCTGGCCCACAGCCCCGCGCGCGCTGGCAGACGCTCGCTCAATATCCTTCGTCGCCTTAAAGCGTCGGATCGTTGGAAAGCGAAGGCCATGCTGGCCCATGCCGCCACCACGACAGGCTGTCCGATCCGGCTTCCTAGCATGCTCCTCGCCCCTTTCGGCGCCGCCGGTCTTTTTGCCTGGGGCATCGATGCGGCGTTACCGGATCTGCGCCCTTTATCATGGGGCTTGGGGCCTCATGGGGACGGCGCTGTTCGCAATTCTATGGACTGCTGTCAGGCACGACCTCGTCTGACGGCACTTCGTTTGGCGCCACCGGATCTGGCGCCGCTGCCCGCTCGAATGTCGAGCGGTTGCGTCACCGTTTGCCGCTCGGCAGTCGGGCGGTCGCCAAGGTGACCTTCGAGATCAAGCACGCATGGGTGACGCCCGACCGTCCCATACCTCATGACATTGATGGCGAGACGCGCCACGGCTACCGACGCGTCTTGGGCGCCGCGCTGGCATCGAGAAAGCTGCCTGATGCCCGTTACTTGACCAAACACAACAACGCGATGCAGCGACCGGAGGGCGTGGCCGAGGGCCTGCCAAACGCGCTGCTCGTCATCCCGCAGCGCGTTGATCAGGCAGTGCGCGCCGGTACGCCGATCGTTCTGCAGAACCGCCGGTGACACCATGCGACGGTCAACCGGTCAGCAAGGCGGGTGTTCTCATCCGGTATCCGTGACGCGGGCTGCCAGCAGGTGCTCGACATTGCCGTCGCCGCCGGTGATCGGGCTTTCCATCGTGCCGTACAGTTGCCAGCCTGCAGTGAGGAAGACCGCGGCGACGGTGTCGACGGCGGCCTTGCGCAGGGCGGGGTCGCGGACGATGCCGCCGCGGGCGATACCGGTGCGCCCGACCTCGAATTGCGGCTTGACAAGGACGACGGCCGTCGCCCCAGGTCGGGCGAGGGTGAGCGGACCCGGCAGCGCCTTGGTCAGCGAGATGAAGGACAGATCGGCGGTCAGCCAGTCGAACGGCGCGACCATGCCGGGCGGGATGGCGCGGGCGTTCACACCCTCGATCGCGGTCACGCGCGGGTCGGCTGCCAAGCGCGGGTGGAGTTGACCGTGCCCGACATCGAGCGCCGTCACGCGCGCCGCGCCGCGGGCGAGCAGCACCTCGGAAAAGCCGCCGGTCGAGGCGCCGAGATCCAGCGCATGGCCCGACGGGATCAGCCCGAACCGGTCCAGCGCCGCGATCAGCTTCAGCGCGCCCCGCGAGACCCAGGCGTCCTCGGCCATCGGGGCGACGGCGAGCGGGGCACCGGCGGCGACCGGCTGTGCGGGGCGCAGGACGGGGTTGCCGGCGACGCTGACGCACCCCCCCTCGATAAGGCGCTGCGCGCGGGCGCGGCTGTCGGCGAGCCCTGCCGCCACCAGCGCCCGATCAAGACGGCCGGCGCACGGTGCGGCGGCGGCCTTGGCCCCTTCGGCTGCCCCGTCACCTATCCCGTTGCCTGCCCCATTGCCTGAGCCGTTGCCTGCCCCGTCGCTCGCTCCTTCCTGGGCTCCGTCGCCGGCCCGATCGTCGTCTGGTGCCATAGCGCAGTCCCACCCTTTGAGGCGCGAAATAGCGGTGCATCGCCACCTCGGCCATGGGCGAGGCGGCCAGTCCGTGCTAGCACCGCGCCCAGCCCGAGATCGGCATTCTCGCCAAGGCCTGCGCATGGACCCTAACATAGCGATCCCCGACACGGCCCCTTGCGACCCGGCGACCCGGCCCGGCGCGCGGCCGGCCGGCCATCGACAGGGTCCCGGCCGGTTGATCCTGGTCGTCGGGCCTAGCGGAGCCGGAAAGGACACGCTGCTCGACGGGGCCCGAACGGCGCTCGACGGCACGCTGGGCCTTGGCTTCGCGCAGCGCGTCGTGACGCGGCCCGCCGATGCGGGCGGCGAGGCACATGAGCCCGCGACCATGGCGGCATTCGAGCGGATGGTCGTCGAGGACGCGCTGTTCGTCCATTGGCAGGCGCACGGGCTTGGCTATGGCACGCGCGCCGCTGCGGTCGCGCGGCTGGCGGCGGGCGAGGACATCGTGCTGAACGGCTCGCGCGCCGCGGTGCCGGCGATCCTGGCGCGCTGGGCGGCGACCGCCATCGTCCACGTCACCGCGCCCGAGGCGGTGATCGCGGCCAGGCTGGCGCGGCGCGGACGCGAGGATCCGACGTCGGTCGAGAAGCGGCGCAAGCGCGTGGTGCCGCCGCTGCCACATGACGTGCCCGTCATAACCGTGTCGAACGATCAGGACGTGGCGGCGGGCGTGGCGCGTCTGGTCGACGCGATCGTCGCGATCCGCGCGCTGCCTGCCGACGCTTTCGCGGCCAAAGCGCCGAAAGGCGGACCGGTGTCGACCTGACGGAGGGCGCATGAGCGGCAACGCGTCGGGCGCACCCGTCGCCGACGTGCTGGTGACGGGGTCGAGCGTGAAGCTCGCCGACGATTTCATTGGCATCTCGACCGTCGCGCTGATCATCGTGGGGCGCCGGCGGATCCTGGTGGATGCCGGCGGGCCGGCCACGCGGGGCAGCATGCTGAAGGCGCTGGCCGAGCGCGGCATCGCACCGGCCGAGATCGACACGGTGCTGCTGACCCATCTGCATTTCGACCATTGCTGGAACATCGACCTGTTCCCCGACGCGCAGCTCGCGGTCTCGCGGCGCGAACTGGCCTATGCCGCCGCGCCCCATCCCGATGACGCCTTCGTGCCCAACGCCATCCTGGAGCGCCTCGCCCGCCGCCGCGTGACGGTGCTCGATGATGCCCCGACCATGTTGGCGCCGGGGGTCGAGGCGGTGCCGGCGCCGGGCCATACGCCGGGCCTCGTGGCCGTGACACTGGACGGCGCCCTGGTCGACGGCGAGGGGCGCTATCGGGGGCGGGTGGTCCTGGCCTCGGACGCGATCAAGACGCCGCGCGAACTGGCCAGCCGGCGCGCCGATCTCGAATTCGATCCGCAGGCCCGCGCCGGCGCGACCATGGCGCAGCTGACGGAAGGCGCGGATGTCCTCGTCCCCGGCCATGCGCCGACGCTGATCCGGGGCACGGGCGGCTGGACCTGGGAGAAGACGGTCGCCCTGCCGCTGGTCATCCGCTGAGATCGCGCTGCGGCCAGGCCGCCATCCCGCTTGACGACCGGTGCTAGCTGGCGGTGCTCTCGGCCATCGGGCCGGCTTGGAGAACGCGATGCAGGACGACAGCGGCGGGGCCGAGAGCGCGGCGATGCCAACCACGGTGCCGGACAGGCGCGCGACACGGCCTGGCTGGCGCATCGGCGCGGATATCGGGGGCACCTTCACCGATATCGCCATGCTCGACGCCGCCGGTCGCCGGCTTGCGATCGAGAAGCTGCCGACCACGCCCGCCGCCCCGGACGACGCGGTGATCGCCGGCATCAGGGCACTGATCGCGCGCGAAGGCGTGGCGCCCGACGACGTCGCGCTGGTCGTGCACGGCACCACGCTCTTCACCAACGCGCTGATCGAGCGGCGCGGCGCCGTCACCGCCCTGGTCACGACCGAGGGGTTCCGCGACGCCGTCGAGATCGGGCGCGAGCACCGCTATGACATGTATGACCTGGCGATGGAGCGGCCGGAGCCCCTGGCGCCCCGCCGCCGCCGTTTCGAGATCGCCGAGCGGGTGCTGGCCGACGGCACGATCCGGCGCCCGCTGGATGACGCCGCGGGTCGGCGCCTCGCCCGGCATCTGGTGGAAGAAGGCGTCGAGGCGGTCGCGGTCAGCTTCCTTCACGCCTATGCCTGGCCCGCGCATGAGCAGGCGATGGGGCGGATCCTGGCCGAGGAGGCGCCCGGCCTCGCCGTGACGCTCAGCCACGAGGTCGCGCCCGAGATCCGGGAATACGAGCGGACCTCGACCGCGCTGGCCAACGTCTATGTGCAGCGCATCGCCGAGCGGTATCTCGGCCGGATGGAGCGCCGCCTGGCAGAGGAAGCGGGCATCGCCGCGCCGCTCTACATCATGCAGTCGAACGGGGCGCTGGCCGATGTCGCCCAGGCCATGCGCTTTCCCGTCCGCCTGGTCGAGAGTGGACCCGCGGCCGGCGCGCTGGCCGCGGCGCATTGGGCGGGCCGTCGCGGCGGCGCTGCCGGACAGCGCGATCTGATGAGCTTCGATATGGGCGGCACCACGGCCAAGGCGGCGGTCATCGCCGATGCCCGCCCGCTGACCGCGCCGGATTTCGAGGTCGACCGGCGCTATCGCTTCAAGAAGGGCTCGGGCCTGCCGGTCAAGACGCCGGTGATCGAGCTGATCGAGATCGGTACCGGCGGCGGCTCGATCGCGGCGCGCGACACGCTCGGCCGGTTGCGCGTGGGCCCGGCCAGCGCGGGCGCGGTGCCTGGGCCGGCCTGCTACGGCCTCGGCGGGGCGGCGGCGACGGTAACCGATGCCGATTTGGTGCTGGGCTTTCTCGACCCCGCGTTCTTCGCCGGCGGCGCGATGACGCTGGACGTGGCCGCAGCGAGACGCGCCCTGACCGATGGCGGCGGCGACGATCCCGAGGCGGCCGAGCGCGCCGCGATCGCCGTCGCCCGGATGGCGGACGAGGCGATGGCGGCTGCCGCCCGCCTGCATGCCGTCGAGCGCGGGATCGACGCCTCGCGCCTCGCGCTGTTCGCCTTCGGCGGTGCCGGGCCGGTGCATGCCTGGGGTGTGGCCCGCATCCTGCGCAGCCCGGCCGTGATCTATCCCCCGGCCGCTGGCGTGATGTCGGCCATCGGCTTCCTTGCCGCCCCGGTCGCCGTGGACCGTGTCGCGACGCTGCCGGCGCCGGTCACCTCGCTCGACTGGGCGGCGGCGCGCACTGCGGTGGCCGCGATGGTCTTCCAGGCGCGCCTGCGCCTTTCGCCCAGCGTCGCGCAGGAGGCGATGCGCGCCCGGCTGAGCGCCGATATGCACTATGTCGGCCAGGGCTACGAGATCCCGGTCACGGTGCCCCTGCCAGACGGGCTCGACCCCGCAGATCCGTCGCCCGCACTAGCGCCATCCCTGGCCGGCCCGCTGATGACCGCGTTCGAGGACGCCTATCGCGCGCTCTACGGCCATACCGTGCCCGATGGTAAGGCGGCGGTGGCGGTCTGGCGGCTCAGCCTGGAGGGCCCGCCCCCCGCGGTGGCGCCCGATCCGACCGGCTCGGGCGACCGCGCGCTCAAGGGCCACAGGCGCGCCTTCCTACCGGGCGCCGGCGGTGCCAGCGGCGCCTTTGCCGATGTACCCGTCTACGACCGCTATGCCCTGGCCCCCGGCACGGTGTTTGAGGGGCCGGCCATCGTCGAGGAACGCGAGAGCACCGCCGTCATCGCCGGCCCGGCCCGGATCACGCTCGAGCCCGACGGCAGCCTGATCGCGCGGCCGCCGGCCGGCTGACAGGGATTGCCTGAGACGCCGGGCGCCGCAATCGTCTCGCCATCCGGCCGACGGCGATGAAGAGACGAGGTCCGAGACATGGAAGAGACCGCCAACGAGGTCGCGCAGCCCTTCGTCTTCTTCATCTCCTATCGCCGCCGAGACACGGCACCGATCGCGCCGTTGCCGAAATCGGAGATCGAGCGGCATCCGCACGTCGTGCGCGTGAAGTCGATGTCGATGTCGAGGAGATCCGCACCGGCGAGGACTCTCCCGAGCGCCTGCCCGACCGCCTCATCGCCACGGTCGCGAGCGCGGATGCCACGCTCGCGCCGATCGGCCCGTACTGGATGCCGGCGCCCGGCGACAGACCGCCTCCGGACGAGACGACTGAGGTGGACCACGTTGTCGAGGAACTGAGGCCCTCGCTGGAGACACCGGTCAGGGCCAGCGGGGATCGCCGCACAGTGATCCCGATCGTCGCCACCTGTCCGGTCGACTTCAGTCCCTTTGACGTGCCGGCGCCCCTGAAAGCGCTGTCGCTGAAGAACGCACTCCAAATCGATCATATCGACTGGCCGCATCACATCGGCACGCTGCTGGACCGGGTAGCGACCGTGCCTGGCCTGAAGAAAAGGCCGGACAAGGACGCATATCCGACACCCAGTCCCTCGAAGGCGCGCACCCAGCCCGTGCCGATCTCGCAGCTAAACCAGATCCTTCGCTACGAGGACGATGTCGGCTGGGAGCTCGACATGTTCGGCACCGCCGATGCGCGGTACCTGGTCAAGACCTTGAGGGTCGATCACGTCGACGAGGCATCCGCCTTCACGGAAATGATCATCCGTCATTGCCGGGTGCTGGATCACTACCCTGAGTGGCGCAACGTCTTCAATCACGTCACCGTACAGCTCACGACATGGCACGCGCGACGGCAGGTTACGATCCACGACCTCGATCTCGCGCTCTACATGAACAAGGCGGCGGCCGTCTGCGGCGCCCGGTAGCGTTCGGGCATCCCCGCGGTGACGAAACGGTATCCTGCCGGCGCATCGCAGCCCGCGCGCCACGGCACAGCCGCCCATGGCTCGGGGCGGGTCAATGATCGCGCAGCGACCGGCACCGCCGGCCCGTCATTGACGCGACCCGAGCCATGGAACACGCTTGCTCGGAAGCCCTTGCGGCTTCTCCCCAGCCACCGTGGCGCCCCCGCCATCAGCGCGCCAGAAGGGCGATCGCCCCGGCGCCGCCAAGCAGCGGCCCCGCAACGACCGATCGCGGCGACCAGCCGCGATGCCGCCGCCTCCGGAGGGACGATGGACGATCTGACGCTCGACATCCTCTGGGACCGGCTGATCGGCACCGTGAACGAGCAGGCGGCGGCGCTGATCCGCGCGTCCTTCACCTCGATCGTGCGCGAGGCGGGCGATCTCTCGGCCGGGGTGTTCGACCGGCAGGGCCGCATGGTCGCCCAGGCGGTCACCGGCACGCCCGGCCATATCAACTCGATGGCCACGGGCATGGTCCATCTGCTCGCCCGCCATCCGGTCGACAGCCTGGCCGAGGGCGATGTGCTGATCACCAACGATCCCTGGCTGACGGCGAGCCAGCTGAACGACATCACCATCGCGACCCCGGTGTTCCGCGCGGGGCGCTGCGTCGCCTTCTTCGCGTCCTGCTGCCACGCCCTCGACATCGGCGGTCGCGGCCTTTCGGCCGACAGCCGCTCGGTGTTCGAGGAGGGGCTGGCGATCCCGATCCTCAAGCTCCACGAGGCAGGACGGCCGGTGCAGCCGATCCTCGACATCATCGCCGCCAACAGCCGCACGCCCGACGCGGTGCTGGGCGATCTGCACAGCCAGGTTGTCGCCAACGCCGTCGGCGCGCGGCAGCTCATGGCGCTGATGGACGAATTCGCCCTCGCCGATCTGGAGGCGGTCTCGACCGCGATCATCGAGCGGACGGCGCGCGCCACGCAGGCCGCCATCGCCGCCCTGCCCGACGGCACCGCCAGCGCCCGCCTGCAGATCGACGGCTTCGCCGCGCCGATCACCATCGCCGTCGCGGTCCAGGTGGCGGGCGAGGCGCTGACGGTGGATTTCGCCGGTTCCTCGGAGGCGGTCGACCGCGGCATCAACGTCACGCTGAACTACACGCGCGCCTACACGACCTATGGCATCAAATGCGCGCTCTGCCCCGAAGTGCCGAACAACCACGGCGCGCTCGAGGCGATCCGCATCACCGCGCCCCGGGGCTCGATCCTGAACGCCCGGCGCCCGGCCGCGGTGGGCGGACGCCACCTGGTCGGGCATTTCCTGCCCTCCGCGATCATGACGGCGCTGGCCGATCTGCTGCCGGCTCGCGTTGCGGCGCCGGGGGCCGACGGGCTATGGGACACGCATATCGCGGGCGAGGATCGGGCCGGCCATCCGTTCAGCTTCACCTGGTTCTCATCGGGCGGGGTTGGCGCGATGCAGGGGCGCGACGGGCTCTCGGCCACCGCCTATCCAAGCGGGATCGCCGGCGTGCCGGTCGAGATCATCGAGACGCGCGCCCCCCTGGTGATCGGGCGGCGTGCCCTGGTGCCGGGCAGCGGCGGCGACGGCCTGGTGCCGGGCAGCGGCGGCGACGGGCAGTGGCGCAGCGGCCTGGGGCAGGAGATGACGGTCGAGGTCCTCAGCGACCGTCCCTTCCTGTTCTCGGGCCTTTACGAGCGCATCGCCGTGCCGGCGCCGGGGCTTGCCGGCGGCGGCGACGGTGCGCCCGGGCGGCTGACGGCCATGGGTCCGGACGGCACCGCAGTGGCCGTCGCGCCCAAGATCACGGCGATGCTGCCTGCGGGCACGATTGTGCACCTGGTCCTGCCGGGCGGTGGCGGCTTCGGCCCGCCGGAAGCGCGCGATCCCGATGCCCGGGCGCGCGATCTGGCCGAGGGCTATGTCCCGATCTGACGCAGCGTGAGCCGCGCCGACACGCCCCGCCGAACGATCCCCAAATGCTGCCGCATTGCCGCGGCTGAATGGCGCAGCGTCAAGGGCGGGCCGGTTTCAGGCTCGCGTTCAGGCTTGGGGTCGGGCCCTGGGTCAGGCTGTGGGTCAGGCATAGCGTCCGGTCTGGGGAGGCCGGTCGCCGAGCGCCCGCTGCGCGAGGGCGACGCCGCTGGCGCATGACAGTTTGGGGGGTGGGGGCTGAGATGATCGGACGAGAGAAATGGCAAGGCGGCGCGACCGCGCGAGGTGCAGCATGCGTGGCGGCCATCACTGCGGCATCGCTGCTGCTGGCAGGCTGCATGGGGCGCGAGGGCAGCGCGCGCGCCGTCGAAGCCTCGCTGATGCTCGACGGCCAGCCGGTCACCGCCGTCACCGACTATGCCAAGGTGCACGAGGGCTGGATGACCTGGCTGACGCCCGACAGCGGCCGCCTCGCAGGCGACGACGCGACGCGCGACAGCGCGATCCGGCTGGTCGAAAGCTCGATGGGTCCGAAGGTCTGCCGCGGCAAGGCGATGCGCCGCATCTCCGACCCCGAGGCCAAGGGTCTCGGCGCGCCCAGCGCGATCTACAAATCCGACGGGCGCTGGCTGATCCTGACGCAATGCGTCGCCGGCTGAGCCGACGGCGCGGCCCGGGATAGCCCTGGCGCGCCCGACCGCGCCGATGGGGCCTAGCGGGTCATCTGGTCGGGCAGCCACAGGGCGATGCCCGGGAACAGGGTGATCAGCGCGACGCCCAGGATCAGCATCAGGAAGAACGGCGCGGCGTGGCCCGCGATCTCCAGCACGTTGCGCCCGGTCATGCCCTGCAGCACGAACAGGTTGAACCCGACCGGCGGCGTGATCTGGCTCATCTCGACCACCAGCACCAGGAAGATGCCGAACCAGATGCGGTCGATGCCCACCGCTTCGACCATCGGCACGATCACGGCCGTCGTCAGCACCACGACCGAAATGCCGTCGAGAAAGCAGCCCAGCACGATGAAGAACAGGGTGAGCGCCACCAACAGCTCGACCTGGCCGAGGCCGAGATCGCCGATCCAGGTGGCGAGCGCCCGGGGAATGCCGGTGAAGCCCATCGCCACGGTCAGGAAGGCCGCGCCCGCCAGGATGAGCGCGATCATGCACGAGGTGCGCGTCGCCGCCATCAGGCTCTCGGCGAAGGCGGCGCGCGTCAGCTCGCCATTGACCCAGAGCAGGACGAAGCTGAGCGCGACGCCCACCGCCGCCGCATCGGTCGGCGAGGCGATGCCGGCATAGATCGAACCGATCACGCCCGCGATCAGCGCCACCACCGGGATCAGCGCGCGCGAGGCGTTCAGCCGTTCGCCAAGCGACAGGCGCGCCTCCTCCTGCGCGGGCATGCGGCTGCGATGCGTCACGGCCCAGGCGGCGGTATAGCCCATGAAGAGCAGCAGCATCATCGCGCCGGGCCCGATGCCGGCCAGGAACAGGCGGGCGATCGATTCCTCGATCGCGACGCCATAGACGATCAGGATGATCGAGGGCGGGATCAGCAGGCCGAGCGTGCCGGAGCCCGCCAGCGTGCCGATCACCATCCGGTCATCGTAGCCGCGGGCCTTGAGCTCGGGCATCGACATCTTGCCGACCGTGGCACAGGTCGCGGCCGAGGAGCCGGAGACGGCGGCGAAGATCCCGCAGCCGAGGATGTTGACGTGCAGCAGCGATCCCGGCAGCCGGCTGAGCCAAGGCGCGAGACCCGTGAACAGGTCGGAGGAGAGGCGCGAGCGGAACAGGATCTCGCCCATCCAGATGAACATCGGCAGCGCCGCCAGCGCCCAGGAGTTCGACGCACCCCAGACGGTGGAGGCGAGGATCTGGCCGATCGTGCCAAAATCGCCGAACAGCGCGCGATCGGTGAAGATCAGGAAGGCGACGGCCGCGGCGGCGAAGAGCGACAGCGCGACCCAGAGGCCCGAGCCTAGGAAGCCGAACAGCGCGACGACCAGTAGGATGCCGGCGGCAAGTTCCATCTCAGACCTCGCCGCCGTGGCTGTCGGCGACGTCCTCCGAAGCGTCGGCCAGCAGGTACCGGCCGCGCCATGCCTCGGCCGTGCCATCGATCAGCGCGACCGTCATGATGGCGAGGCCGAGGGCAAGCGACGTCTGCGGGATCCAGAGCGGCACTGCGATCATGCCGGGCGAGACATCGCCGAATTCAAGGCTCTCCAGCACGAGCAGGGTCATCCAGTAGGTGGCATAGGCCGCGAACACGGCACCGGCGGCGGCGCACCAGACCTCGACCCAGCGGCGGGTCTCGCCGCCAAGGCGCTGAAGTACGAGAGAGACCCGGATCATGGCGCCCCGACGCAGCGTATGGGCCGCGGCGAGGAAGCTCGCGGCGGCCAGAAAATACCCGGTGAACTCGGCATAGGAGGGCAGCACGAAGCCGGGCGGCGCCGCGCCGAACGCCAAGGCGAGGCTGTCGAGGATGTTGAACCCGACCTGGATCAGCACGACCGCGACGATGGCGACGAGGAACAGCGCGGCGAGCACACCGGCCCCGTCATAGAGCAGGTCTAGGGATCGGCGCATGGTCGCTTCCTCTCCATGGCGACGGGTGCTGAGAGGCGGCTCGGGACCGTCATCGCGGGCGCGACACAGCCGGACCGGAAGGTCCTCATCGAGCGTTGTGGGGCGGGCGGAGGGCGCCGCGGCGTGGAGCGGCCGGCAGGGCCTGTGGCGGAGGAGCGCCGGGAGGGGCGTCGAGCCCCTCCCGGCGGGCGCGGGCTCGATGCCCCGCGCCAGTCGGCCGATGCCCCGGGATCAGGAGCCGCTCTGATACGCCTCGA
>JBCCSW010000041.1:0-16403 GCA_039199465.1 Pseudomonadota bacterium | reverse complement strand
GGGCTCGCCGCGTCGCTCAGGACGGCAAGCGACATCCAGGCAGCGATGCTCCCGGGCGACTTCGCGACGCTCGGCGCGGTTGCAGGCGTCGAAATACATGCGAAGCTTCTTCCCGCGCGCGAGGTTGGTGGCGACCTCTATGACGTCTTCCCGCTCAGCGATGGCCATCTCTGCCTGCTCGTAGGGGATGTCTCGGACAAGGGCGTGCCGGCAGCCCTGCTGATGGCGATGACGCAGACTGCGATCCGGGCCGCGGCCGAGCGTTCTGTCGAGGGTGGCGGCCCACCCGGACCGTCCGAAATCCTCGCCGAGGCGAACCGCATGCTCTGCCGGAACAATCCACAAGCCATGTTCGTGACGCTATTCTTGGCGATCTGGGACGCTAGCAACCATCGCCTGCGCTACGCCAACGCTGGTCACAATCCGCCACGACGCTACCGCACGGGAGAGTCCTGGGAGCCGCTTTCGGTGCAGGCCAACATCGCGCTCGGCGTGTTGCCAGATCAGGCCTTCGGCACGGAGGAGACGCGTCTCGACGCTGGCGAGGCGCTCTTGCTCTACACCGACGGGATCACCGAGGCCATGAACCCCGCGGGCGCGGCCTATGGCGTTCGCCGCCTGGATGCAGCTCTTGCCGCGAGCGACCGTCGCCACCCATCCCGTGTCGTGAACAACGTGCTTGCGGACGCAGCGCGTTTCTCCGACGGCGCGCCGCAGTCGGACGACATGACCTGTCTGGCCATGGTCGTCGCTTAGTCGGCTGCGCGCTCTCGACGACAGGCGGTCGGGCCGGGGCTCTGGCCGCGGAGGATTGGAGCGTGAGCCGAGCAGATCAAAACGCGTTGGGAGTCCCATCGCGCGTTGGGTCTGTTTCAATCTGTTTGCCGGAGGAAGAGGTCGGTCGCCATGTCGACAGCCCTTTCCGTCGATCATCGCATCCGCGTTCTTGCCGCTGTCGAGGAGGGTGCCAGCCGCCGCCAGGCTGATCCGCGCGCTCTTCAAGGAGACGCCGGACATTGCGGTCGAAGAGCTGCGCGCGGCCCTCTCCGAGCGGGGCCACATCTTCGGCTACGGCATGCTGCAGGGCTTCTTCCACCGTCGTGGGATCACGCGGAAAAAAAAGACGGCGCCTGCGGGCGAGCAGGACCGTCCGGATGTGCTGAAGAAGCGGTGGGACTGGTTCGAGGGCCAGCCCGATCTCGATCCGGAGCGCCTCTTCTTCATCGACGAGAGTGAGCCATCAAAGGCGCCATTGGTTCGACGATGAAGGTCAACACTGCGCGCAGCCACGAGCGTTACCGCCCTGGCGAACGGCTTCGCATGGGGATGCCCCATGGCTACTGGATGACCACCACCTTCCTCGCCGGGACGACAACGCGCGGCATGGTGGCGCTCTTCGTGCTTAGCGGCCCGATCGACTGCGTCGCGTTCGAGACCTATGTCGAACGTGTGCTCGTGCCGGAGCTGCGCCCCGGCGACATCGTCATCACGGACAACCTCTCGAACCACAAGGGCCCGCACGCAAAGGCTCTGATCGAGGCGGCGCGCGCAAGGCTTCTCTTCCTGCCGCCCTACAGCTCCGACTTCGGTTCGATCGAGAATGCCTTCGCCAAGCTGAAGGCCCTGCTAAGACGGGCTGCCGAGCGCACTGTCGACGGCCTCTGGTCCGCCATCAGCCGGATCGTCGATCTCCTCACTTCGACCAAATGCAGAAGGAGTTTCACAGGATGTGGCTACGATCCAGACTCATCAGGCTCTGCTCTAAACGCGGGAACGGATCAGGTCGACAGGCTAATATCGAATGATTGCAGCTGGTTGGCCAGCTCGGTCTGGACGAAGCTGCCGCGGACCGAGTGGCGGCAGTTCCGACTTTGTTCGATACCCAATGCTGCGATGCGGGCTTGGGCGATTGAGCAGCGTGGAGGCATGCCCGCCGCCAGGCAACGACCCACTGGCCTCGGCGGGCTCTACTAAGCACCCCCGATCATCGCATGGCATGCGAAGACGCCTACATCGGCGACCCGAGGCTGTTGAGCTGCTCCTCTGCGTTCAGCGTTTCTGCGACGAGAGAGCCGCGCGCGCTCCAGCCAACGACGCCAGTCATGGGATCGCCCCGGACATAGTCACGTTCGGGGCATGGCGGAGCGGCTCTAGTCAGGGCGCCGCGCCCTTGAGGCGACATAGGATCGACGCGCCGAGACGGCACGCAGTTCTCCGGGCTGACGCCTCTGGACTGAGAGGGCCCGGAGCGGAAAAACTCAATGCCCGTGACTGCGCCCGCTAGGCGAGGGGGCCTGTCTGATAATCGCGGCTTTGGTGGGACACCGGGCGAGGGCTGCGGGGATTGCCTCTCTTCTATGCGTGAGCGGGCGCTCGGTTTGCTGAGCCGTCTGCCGGGTCGAGCAAACACCGATCCATGGGCCATCGTAGGCAGAGCAGAGCCGTGCGCCACGCGTCTCCGACCGGTGCAGCAGGCGAAGACGCCAATCCGCTGCATGCGCGCCTCTGCAGAAGAGTGCTTCAGCAAGAAAAGAGCTTCACCCACTGTAGAACGAGCGAATGCGCTCCAAGCTCTTCGCCTCCTGATACGCCCTCTTCTTCGTCCTCTGCTCTCGCAAGACTCCTCAGTCAAACTGGCGGTGCATCTGCTCGCGACGCACGTGCAGACTCAGCGGGCGTTTCGTGAATTCTGGCTGGGTAGCGGCGCGCCCACCACCGTCTATCCCTGTCATCATGGGGCGCGGAGCGATGCCATCAGTATCCGCGCGATGACCCAGCCGAGAAACGCGACAATGGCGACCATCCCGGTTTCGCTCAACCGATCGGGACCTGTCGCCGTCACGGCGCGGCGCGGCGGCACGAAGACGGCGAGATGCGTGCGGCCGAGTGCGGCAGCGGCCCGCGCTTCAGTCCGCAGACCCAGGGTCTCGACATAAGCGTCGAGCGCGACTTGGTACTCGTTCTGCAGCCGCTCGAAATCGGTGAGCTGATCCGGAAGCGCCGCTTCGGGCGTTTGGCCGCCGACGGTCGCGCGGACGCTTGAGATCTGCGTCTCGAGCGATGCGACCTGCTCGACCAGTCGAGGGATCTGCGGCGAGTTCGGCACCGTTTCGCGTAACGTTCGAAGCCGTACCGTCAGCTCGGTCAGCTCGGTCGTCAGTTGTGCAATCGTGGCCGATGTCAGCGCCGCTTCGTCGGTTGGGGAAACCGTGAGTGTCCGCCGGCGAAACGCTTCGATCGCGTCCAGGCTGCGCCTTAGCCGTTGTTCGGCCGTGGAGAACTCAGCGTCCACATAGGCCAGCATCTCGGCTTGCTGACGCTCGGACAGGCTGTCGACCAGGCGGCGCAGGATGGTCACGAGCGCTTCGGCCACGGCTTGCGCATCCTCGGCGCGGTAGAGCCCAACGGCGACCGTTGTGACCCCAGTCAAGACGTCGAAATGCACGTCCAGCGTTGCATTCCAATAGTGCTGCAGTTGCTCGGGCGGCATGTGCGGGTCGAAGCGGCGCACCGGGTCGGCGCCGTCCAACGCCATCATCGCGCGCAGGTCGAGAACCGCCTCCAGCTCGGCCAGCACGGCATGCGAGCGGAGAAAGTCCTCCAGAATGAAGCCATCAGCGCCTGCCGAGGCGAGGCCGAGCGTCGCGGCCGGGCTGACTTTGCTCTCCGACGTCTCGCCGCCGGGCCCGCCGCGCAGGCTATAGCGCATCGTGCTGACGAAACGATCGGCGGCCACGCCATACCAATACGCCGCCGCGAGGGCCGTCGGAACGAGGACGAAGACGACGAAGCCTAGGATCGCCCAGATGCTCCCCCTCCCGCGCGAACGCGGTGCTGATGGCTGGGCTGCAATGTGACTGGCGCCGTCGTCTGCACGCTGGTCGGCTGTCAAGAGCAGCGGGCCGCCGCGGTCATCGCTAGCCACCGCGGACCGGCGGACCGGGGGCCCGTCCCCCTGACCCGTGATCCACCTTTGTTGACGCCCTGCGTGCCGCATCGACATGCCCCGACCCGGAGACGGCTTTTCTGCCGCCCGACCGATGTCGCGGATCATCATCAATAAAGCCTCAACACGCTCGGCGTACTCCCCCGCCCATGATGCCAGTGTCTCGAGGCAGTGCAGCCGATCCAGCGGCGTATCCCGTGCTTCTCCAGCACGTGGCGGGTCTCGGCGCGAGAAGGCATCGGGGACAGCGGCTCGCAGAGGCAACCGAGGGCGAGAATGCCGGGCATGCGGGTGACCCGGCCGCAGCGGAGGCGCGTTGCAACCCGCGGTCGGTCAGACGCGCACTGGTGATCGGTAGGTTTCCACCGGCGATGGGCGCGGAGGCGGATCGGGCGGTATCGCGCGCTGCGGCGCTCGCCGACGATGGCTATGCCGTCGAGACCGTTGCGCTGACGGGCGACGGCCATATCGCCGCGCGGTTCGACCGCGCCTATGGCCTCGCCGCCCTGCATAGGGCGCTGAGCGGACGGCGCTTCGACCTCGTTCATCTCGACGTGGCGGCGCTGATCTTCCGCAGGGCCGATAGTTGGCGGCGCCTCGGCGTTCTCTGCCTGCAGCTCCTCACGCTCGCCTGGATGCTCCGCCTCGGGCCTCTCCATGTCGCGGTGGTAAGGGAGGCTAGGCAACCCTGGCCCGTGCGCGTGCTGCGTCTCCTCGCCGGGATATCAAGCGCGGATAGAGCGGATAAGGCGTTGCGCGCAGCGTTCGGGCCTTCGGTTCCTTCGACGGCGTGCCGCGGGGCATCGCGGCGGCTTCGCCTAGAGTGGCAGGCGTATTGCCGCCATATCGCCGCGCGGTCGCGTCTGCTGGCGCAGCCGAAACGTGCGGCCTGGGCCGAGGCGGCCGCTTCTTGGATTGCCGATGCCGGGGACAATCGGCTCGCAACGCTGTTGCGGCGCGCTGCGGATGGCGCCGGGCGCGGTCCGACGGTCTGCGTCGGGGTCGGTGGCGAGACGCTGTCGCGCAGCGACAGGGCGGCGATCGTCGCTCTCCATCCAGATCCCGCATGGCCGGGCGATATCGGTGGGCCGCAGATCGCACGCTGGATGACGCATCTTGTGGCGCATGAGGGCGCGACGTCGCACATTCCCCCATCGCGCTTGCCTGCAGCGATCCCCTCGCCCACCGCTGCGCGTGCGTCGATCAGGCTGGCTGCGTTCCGCCTCGTCTCCTGGGCGGAGACGGCGATTGCGGGTAGGCCGTCGCTTGCCACGCGTCGCGCGCAACTGCTCGCCCGTCGCACCCGGATCGAGGGTGTCGGCGCCCCCGGTTCACCCGCTACTCCGGTGGGCGTCCTAGCGGCGCCTACGGCAGAACTGCCGCGACCGCCGACACCCGGGATGGTCGACGCCTGTCTTTGGCGCGCGCTCGGTCGCCAAGGCTTTCGAGTGCCGCTACAGCGCCAACCGGCGGTGCGCACGCTGCGGGATGCCGATGGGGTCGCCGCCACGCTCGACCGCTATGCCGGGTGCTCTGCAGCCGCGGCGCCGGATACGGGTCTCGACCCTGATCTAGGGCCCTGGTTACTGGCTGTCCTGGCCGGCGGCGATCCCTTCAAGGCTCGGATCGCGCCGGTCCCGCGCCGATCCTTGGGGCGCACCGAAGGTCAGCTGTCGGGCGTGGAGGCAGGGGGCGATCGTCTCGGCAACCGGGTCACGCGCCACGGTCGTTCCGGCCTGCTCGACCCGCTTTCCCGCGGACTTCTGGCGCATCTTGCGCGATCGGTTGACGCTCCCATTTGTGCGGCTGGCCCGACGACACGCTGGCGTCGACCGCTGCATCTGATCGATCTCGACCCTGCCTTGGCAGCTGCTGGCTTGATCGATGGCACGATCCGCGCCGATCACCCCAACGCTGCTCTGGTCCTCCTTTGGGGTGGGAGCGTGAGCAGCCCCGCCTCCGAAGCGCTCGCGCTCGCGATGGTCGACGCGGTTTGGTGCATCGACAGTGAGACCCTGACGGCCTTGCGTCAGCGCCATCACGCACTGCCCGCGTCCCTCGTCAGCCTCGGCCGAGACATGTCGCATTGCGACGCGACGGGCCGCTCAAATGGCGAGAGTGCGAGCGCAGCGTGCAGCGGTCCGACGCTCGACAGCAAGAACCGGCCGTGGCGCAGACCCGGCGAAGCCGAGCATCGGCTTCAGCGTCTCAAGTCAGCCCTCAAACACATCGATGTCATCGGTTAATCCGCGCGCCCGCAGCGCGCGCAGACTGCTGGGGGAAGAAGCATCCGGAGAGAACGGGTTTCGGGTGGGCCTTGGCGATCGTGTTTCGCCTTTGGCGCGACCCGACGCAGTGCCCGAGGTGGAACCCGGTGTGGACCCCGGTGTGGCCGACCGCCTGATGCCGGCAGGGCGGCGCGCGGTGCTGCCGCCCGCCGATCCGACCTGCGGCGGCGGTCGGTATCTCGGCTTGCAGCCCGCCCTTCAGACCGATCCCTTCATACGCGACATCCTTGCCGCAGCGGAGTGGCGCGCGGCAGGCATCCGCGAGCCGAGCATACCCGACACGATCGCCGTTTGGGGCTGCAGAACGCCGTCCAAGCCCGGGCGATGGCTTGCCCGACATCTCGGCTGCCGGCTGCTCAGCGTGGAGGATGCGCCGCTGCGTTCCATCATGCCGGGTCGGCGTCGGGGACCGCCTGCGGGGCTTACGCTCGACGATGAGGGCATCGCGATCGACCCGTCGCGCCCATCGCGTCTGGAACGGCTGATCGCCGCGCTGACAGCGGATACGAACGCGCGGCAGGTTGCTCTGCGGGCGGTCCGGGCCCGCGGCGCGGTCAACCGCATGATTGAGATGGGGCTGTCGAAGTACAGCCCGTACTCACGCGGTGCTGGGGCCGTGCCACCGCGCGGCGCCGTGCTCGTCGTCGACCAGATTGCCGGCGACGCCGCGCTGACGCTGGCCGGTGTCGGAGCGCATGATGCGAAGGCTGATGCGCCAACCGGCATCGGCGGACGCTCGTCGGCTCTTCACAGGATGCTCGAGGCGGCGCGCGCCGAGAACCCGACCGCGACGATCGCCGTCAGGGCGCATCCTGATCCCCGCCGCGGCCATCTGGGTCCACAAGACCTGCTGCCGGGCGAGGTCATGGTCGATCCGGCGGCCAATCCTTGGGACCTGCTGGAACGGGTATCGGCGGTCTACACCGTCAGCTCCCAGCTGGGGTTGGAGGCGGTGCTTGCCGGCGTCGAAACCCATGTTTTCGGGCGGCCCGCTTATGCCGGCTGGGGCCTCACGCACGATCGCCTCGCGATCCCGCGTCGCACTGCGCGACCGGACCGCGAGACGCTGTTCGCTGCGATCTACTTGTATCACCCGCTATGGTGGGATCCGCATGATCACTGCCTGACCGATTTCGACACCGCGCTCGACATCCTGGACGACCGCGCGCGGGTCGAGCGGGCGGACCCAGCCGCGCCCCGTGCCGTGATGCTCGGCATCGCGCCCTGGAAACGGCGCAGCCTGGAGCGCTTCACCCCCGCCTATGTCCGGCCTGCCGTCCATGCAACTCGGGCTGAGGCGGCGCTTGCCGCGGCCGCAGGAACCCGTTTGGGCGACAACGCACGGCCTGATCGTCGGCCAGCGGCGCGCCTGTGGGCCTGGGCGGCGCGGGCGCCCGACGACTTGATGGAGCGTGCCGAGCGCGCCGGCCTGCCGGCCGGACTGATCGAGGACGGCTTTCTCCGCTCATCCGGCCTCGGCGCCCGCCTAGTGCCGCCGCTGTCGCTGGTGTTCGACACCCGCGGGATACACTTCGATCCCGCTCGGCCGTCGGATCTGGAGCGCCTGATCGCCGTCGCCGCGGGCTTCGACGCGGAAGATCCGCGCCTCCGTCGCGCCGCCGACTTGCGGCGCGCCATCGTGGCCGCGCGTCTGACCAAGTATGCCGGCATGGGCAGGATCTATCCGCACCGTCGCGAGGCGACACGCCCGATCATCCTGGTGCCCGGGCAGGTGGCCGACGATGCGTCGGTGCTGCGCGGTACGCTCGGCTGCAACGTGCGCAGCAATGACGCTCTGCTGATCGCGGCCCGCGCGGCCAACCCCGATGCCACGATCGTCTACAAGCCCCATCCCGATGCCGAGGCCGGGCTTCGCCGCGGTGCCCTCGCCTCGGCCCTAACCGCGCGGCTTGCCGATACGGTCTTGCATGACTGCCCGGCCGATGCGGCGCTGGCCGGGGTCGATGCGGTCTGGACCATGACCTCGACGCTGGGGTTCGAGGCCCTGCTCCGCGGCATCCCGGTCACCTGTTTCGGTGTGCCCTTCTACGCAGGTTGGGGGCTGACGACCGATCTCGGCCCCGTGCCGGCGCGACGCCGGGCGCGGCCCTCGCTCGACGCGCTCGTCTGGGCGGCACTGATCGCCTATCCGGTCTATGTTCACCCGCTCAGCGGGCTCTCGACGCGGCCCGAGCGGATCGTGGCCCATCTTGCCCAGGGCGGCGCCGATCCGAAGCTGACGCCCATGTCGCGCATTCTGTCGCGCGCCCAGGACTTGGCTGCCGGCGCCGGGCTGGTGTGCTGGCGCTGACTGAAGGTAACCTTCTCTGATGCCAGGTCCTTCGGCGGCGCCTGTTGCCGCGACTACGCCAGCAGGCCCTCGGCCGTCTCGGCGATGAAAGCCGCCATGCTGCGGGCATGGCTCCTCGGCAGGAACAGCACGATACGATCCGCCTCGACCACCAGCGTGATGCCGACACCGTGCAATGCCGTGCTTGCAACGTGGTCGACGGGAATGGCGCAGGGTCGCAGATCCAGCGAGACCAGCCGCGCCATCAGCTGAAGGCGTTGCCAACCCCCGATGATCAGGCGGCAGCGCGCATGGGCGAGATCCAGCGCCGTCGCGTCCTCGGCGCTGCAGGCGACGGGGGACGGCGCCTCGCAGGTGACGGCAGCCGGGGTTGTGCTGTCGCCTTCGCGCAGAAGCCACCACTGCCGTGGCGCGATCCGCAGACAACTCAGCGCCCCCGCGCGTACCAGGCGTCCCGGATCGGGCGCCGCGGCACCCAGTTCCGCGGCGATCGCGTCGGCGACGGCCGCATGACGGCCCGGCAGCGCATCGATCTGCCAGAGGCCGAGCGGCGCCTTCTCGACCATCGTGATCGCGCCGCCCGGCCGGGCCAGCGCTGCAGGGATCGCGCCGAGCGGCGACGAGGGCACCGCGAGCGGGCGCTTCCCGCTTCGGCGCCGACGCCAGGGATCGAACAGACCGTCGTCAGGCATGCATCCGGGCTCCTTCCGGGTCGAGGCGATGGGCGCTTTTGATGCGGGCGCGCACCGCAGGCCCGGTGTCAGGGCCGCTGCCGCCCCCGTTCCCGGGCGCAGCCGGCTCGCGCACCGTGATCTCGCGCCCGGCCCAGGCGGAGGGACCGCCCTCGGCGAAGCCGATCCCAAGCCAGCAATCGAAGGCGTCGGACCACGTCACGCCGGTGATCCAGCCAATGCCGTGCCCGTCGCGCCCGCCGACGCCGCCCGGCGCCTTCGGGTCGCAGAGCACGGCGCCGCCACCGAAGCGCGCCTCCCGCTCGACCGGGACGACATGCACGAGTGACGGCCGGCCATCCTCGACCAGCCCCTCGCGCGCCATCAGCGCCTTGCCGACGAAGTCCTTCTTGGTCGACGCCATGCGGCCTAGGCCGGCATCGCCGAGCGTCATCCGCCCGTCCAGTTCGGCGCCGGTCACATGGCCCTTCTCGATGCGGAGCGCGCCCAGAGCCTCCAGCCCGTAGATGCACCCGCCCTCGGCCTCGACGGCGGTGACCGCGGCCTGCCATAGCGCCGCGCCCCAGCCGGCCGGCGTGTGCAGTTCGAAGGCCAGTTCGCCCGAAAAGCTGACCCGGCCGAGGCGCACGGGGACGACCCCGCCCTCGACCGCCGCCGTCACGTCGCGCACACCCATGAAGGGCAAGCCCTCGTTCGAGACGTCGCCATCGACGATCAGCCGCTGCAGCGCCGCGCGGGCGCACGGCCCAGCGATCGCCATGCCCGCCCAGCGATCGGTCGAGGAGGTGAGCGTTACCCGGAGCTCGGGCCAACGGATATCGGCCAGATATTCCAGCCAGTGCATCACCCGCCCGGCCTGCGCCGTGGTGCAGGTCACCCAGAACCGGTCCTCGGCCAGGCGCCAGGCGACGCCGTCGTCCAGCACGATACCGTCGTCGCGCAGCATAACGCCGTAGCGCGCCTTGCCGACCGGAAGCTTAGCGAAGCCGTTCACATAGACGCGGTTCAGGAAGGTCGCGGCGTCGGGACCCGCCACGTCGATCTTGCCGAGGGTCGAGACATCGCAGAGCCCGCAGGCACGCCGGACGGTGGCCGCCTCGCGGATATATGCCGCCCCCACATCCTCGCGCGCCTGGCGGGTGCGGCGCGGATCACCGTCGCCGCCCAACGCGCGCGGCATGTACCAGCAACGCTTCCAGTGACCCGCATCGGTGAAGCGTGCGCCGGCCGCGGCCAGGACATCATGCATCGGCGTCAGTCGGGTCGGCTGCCAATGCGCGCCCCGCGCGCGCCCTGCCAGGGCCGCCAGCGGCACCGGCGTATAGGGCGGGCGGAAGGTCGTGATCCCGGTTTCGGCGATGGTCTGGCCCAGCGTCGCGGCCAGCACGCCGAGGCCCGCAACACCGCCGGTCTTGCCCTGGTCGGTCGCCATGCCGAGCGTCGTGTAGCGCTTCATATGCTCGACCGAGGTATAGCCCTCGCGCGCGGCAAGTCGGATATCCGAGGTCGTGACGTCGTGCATCGGGTCGAGGAACGCCTTCGCTTTGGCGCCGGGCTTCTGCACCGCGTGCAGCGGGCTGGCGGTGGCCGCGTCCTCGTCGGGGCGCCGGCGCGCGCGCTTGCGGGTGCCGAGATCGCGCGCCGCTGCCTCGCCTGCCGCGCGCCCGTCGCCGACGGCGGCCTGCAGCATGCCGCGCCCGTCACAGGCGCCGGCCAGGGAAAGGCCGGCGGGCAGCCGGCCCTCGTCGCCGGCGCGGAAGGCGCCGAGGCGCGCGTCCCAGACCGGCTTCACGCCGCGATGGCAGACGAGGTGGATTGCCGGCGACCAGCCGCCCGACAGGCCCAGACAGTCGGCCTTGATCAGCCGATCGGTGTTCGCCAAGGCAATACCGTCCGCGGCACCATCGCTCCGGCCGAGCCACACGGACTTGACCCTGCGCGACCCGTTGACCGCGACCGGGACGTGGCCCGACAGCACAGTCACGCCGGCAGCGCGGCTGGCATCGCCGGCAGTGCCGGTGTCGGCGCGGGCATCGGCCAGAACGACCTCGACCCCGGCGCGCGCCAGAACCTGTGCGGCGTCATGGGCACCGTCGCTCGCCGTCGCGATCACGGCGCGGCTGCCGGGGGCCACCGCCCAGCGGCTGGCATAGCGCTCCATCGCGCCGGCCAGCATCACGCCGGGCCGGTCGTTGCCGGCGCAGGCGAACAGTCGCTCCTGCGCGCCGGTGGCGAGGATGACGCGGGACGGGCGCAGGATGCGGAACGCCCCCTCGGGCCGCTTGGCCGAGCGGCCGGGCGTATTGGCATCGGCTGCTCGCTGCAGCAGGCCCAGCACGTTGCCGTCGTAGAGACCGAAGGCTGTCGTCCGGGTCAGGACGCGGACCCCGGCCGCCGCCAGCGCCGCACGCCGCGCCTCCAGCCAGACCGCGCCGTTCTCACCGTCGACCGTCAGATCCGCCCGGCCGATCAGGCGGCCGCCCAGCAGGAAGTCCTGCTCGATCAGCACCACGTCGTTGCCGGCTGCCGCCGCCGCCTCGGCCGCCGCGATGCCCGCAGCGCCGCCGCCGACCACGGCGATGTCGCAGTGGTCATGCACGACGTCATAGGCCTCGGTCCCCTTGGGGCCCGCTTTGGCCACGTCGAACGGATCCGCCGCCCGGCCGAGGCCCGCGGCCGCGCGGATGACCCGTTCGAAGCGCATCCACTCCCAAGTGCCGCGGCCGCTGATCCCGAAGAAGGTCTTGTAGTAGAAGCCCGCCGCGAAGTAGCGCCCCAGCAGGTCGTTCACCTGGCCCAGATCGAAGCGCACCGACGGCCAGGCGTTCTGCCCGCTGACCTCGAGCCCCTCGACCAGCTCCACGGCCGGCGCCTTGGCATTGGGGGTGCGCCGCGCCTCGCGCCCGAGGGTGACCAGCGCGGCCGGTTCCTCCTCGCCCGCGGTCATCACGCCGCGCGGCCGATGATACTTGAAGCTGCGCGCCACGGTGCCGAGCCCGGCCGCCAGCATGGCCGAGCCGACCGTGTCGCCTGCCAGCCCCGCCCGCGCGCGGCCGTCAAAACGCCATCGAAGCGGCCGGCCGCGGTCGACGACGCCGCCCTCGCGCAGACGAAAACCGCTCATTCAGCCGGCTCCACGGCGGTCGACCGGCCCGTGCCGGCATCCGCCCCCCTGACCGCCTCGTGATCGGCGGCATTGGCCAGGCGGACCGAGAAGATCTCATGCGTCGCCGTATCGCGCTCGATCACCAGATACGACCCGCAGCCATGCGTATGGCACCAAAGCTCGTTCACCCGCCCGCGCCGGTTCTCGTGGAAGAACAGCGCCTCGCACCAGGCCTCGGCCGGTGCATCCAGCGGCGGGTAGACCACATCGGCGCTGCCGATATAGGTGAACTCGGCCTCATCGCGCTCGCCGCAATAGGGGCAGGCAATCCGCATCATGGTCGGTCTTCCTCGGTGCAGAGACGCATGCCCTGGAACGACGGTTCGAAGCCGCACCCGCGCCAGAAGCGCGGTGCATGCTCGCCAAAGGTCTCCAGCCGGATCTCGCGATCGGCGCCGATCTGCTCGTCACGCAGGCGCGCGAACAGCGCAGCGCCGAGCCCCTGCGAGCGGTAGGGCCGGTCGATCACATAGGTCAGCAGGAAGACGTGATCGCCGATATCGATCCAGACAGCAGCGCCGATCGGGCGGTCGTCATGTTCGAACAGCATCGCCCGGCAGCCGGCCGCCAGCCGCTGGCGCACCTTGTGGCGTACACTGTCCAGCGGCCAGACTTCGTCATAGGCGGCGTAGAGCGAGAGATACATCGCCGCCAGCGCATCGATATCGTCGAAACCCGCGCGTCTGAGCCGTATGGCCGCGGGGGCGACGGCAACGATCTCGTCCGCCGTCACCATGACGTGCACCCGATCTGGCTGCAGCCGTCGCTGCCGCCGTCGATCGACCGCGCCTGGGGCGATCCCCGATGGCCCGGGCCGCTCACGCGCGCCGCTCCAGGTGATCGCCGTGCAGCGGGTCGTGCGCCGCGCCGAAACCCAGCGCATGCCAGAAGGCCAACGCCTTCTTGGTCTGGCAGTGCAGCCGCACCGTGCGGCCGACAGGCCACTGATCCGTCAGGGCCGCGAAGAAGCGCCGGCCGATGCCGCGCCGCGCCAGTGCGGGATCGACGACGAAGTGGCGGACATAGACGTGCCGCTCCGCCTCGCGCCAGAGCGCATAGCCGACCGCGCGGCCCGCCATGCGCGCCACCGCGATGCGATCGCCGCGCCGCAGGCGATGGCGCAGCAGTGCCCGTGCCTCATGCGGCTTGATCGGCTCGCGATTGGCCTGGTGCAGCGACCAGACGAGCCGGGTGATCGCCGGGCCGTCGCCGGGCTGCAGGCCGCTCAACGTCAGCGGTCGGTCGGTGGCGCGGGTCAGGGTCATGCGCGCGCTCCTAATGCCATTTGGGCGTCGGGCCGACGCCGGTCTCGTCGATCTGCCGGCCCTCGCAATAGCGCGACAGCGTCAGCTTCGCGGCGGCGTCATGCGGGCGGCCGGTGGCGATCAGATGCGCAAACACATGGCCCGAGCCGGGCGTCGCCTTGAAGCCGCCATAGCACCAGCCCGCGTTCAAGAAGACGCCGTCCTCGTCGGTCGCGGTGATGAACGGGCTGCCGTCGGGCGACATGTCCATCACGCCGGCCCATTGGCGCAGAAGTTTCACCCGGCCGAGCGCCGGCATCAGGTTCACGCAGCTTTCGATCACATCGCGATAGACCGGCAGGTTTCCGCGCTGCGCGTAGCTTGGGTAGTAGTCGAGCGGCCCACCGAAAACCATGCCACCCTTGTCGGACTGGCTGATGTAGTAGTGCGCCGAGGAGCCGATGGTGACCACCTGATCCAGGAAAGGCTTGATCGGCTCGCTCACGAAGGCCTGCAGCTTGTGGGTCTCGATCGGCAGGCGCATGTCCATCATCGCCGCGACGCGCGAGGAATTGCCGGCCACCGCGATGGCGATCCGCTCGGCCCGGATCTCGCCGCGCGTCGTCTCGATACCGACGATCCGGCCGGCGTCGCGGCGGAAGCCCGTGACCTCGCAGTTCTCGATGATGTCGACGCCGCGGGCCGAGGCACCGCGCGCAAACCCCCAGTTGACCGCGTCGTGCCGGGCGGTGCCCGCGCGCGGCTGCACGAAGGCGCCCAGGATCTCCCACCGGCCATCCAGGCAGAGGCTCGGCACCCGCTCGCTCAGCGTGCGCCGGTCCCACCACTCGCCGTCCGAGCCCGTCAGGCGCATGACGTTGTAGCGTCGCGCCATGGCATCGCGCTGGCCGGGCGAGGTGACCAGCGCCAGATGGGCGCGCTGGCTGAACATGACGTTCATGTTGAGCTCGTGGCTGAGGTTCTCCCACAGCCTCAGCGAGTGCTCGTAGAACTCCCGATTGCCCGGCAGCATGTAGTTCGAGCGGACGATGGTCGTGTTCCGCCCGGCATTGCCGCCGCCGATCCAGCCCTTCTCGACCACCGCCACGCGCTTCTCGCGATGCTGCTTGGCAAGGTAGTAGGCGGTCGCCAGCCCATGGCCGCCACCGCCGATGACGACGATGTCATAGGCCGGCTTCGGATCGGCCTTGGCCCAGGCGGTCTTCCAGTGCCGCTGCCCTGTCAGCCCGCCTTTCAGAACAGACCACAGGCCGTAATCGCGGCCGTTGCTGCGTGCCGACAGGCTCATCCGCGCATCCGTTCTGCGTTGGCGTCGAACAGGGGCGCGAACTGGCGGCGGGCGGCGCGCTTCTCGCCCAGGATCTCGATCGCCCAGCCCTCGGCCGCACCCGCATGCTCGCGCGGCACATAGCCGAGGGCCATGGACGCCCCGGCATTGTGGGCATAGCCGCCCGAGGTCACCCAGCCGACCACGTCCTCGCCGAAGAAGATCGGCTCGTCGCCGATCACGTCCGCATCGCCCGCATCGACCCGAAAGCTGCAGAGGCGCAGCGTGCCGCCGGCCTCGCGTTCGGCGATGGCAGCCGCCTTGCCAACGAACTCGGCGTCCTTGCCATAGGCGACAAAGCGGTCCAGCCCGGCCTCCATCGGCCCATAGATCGGCCGGTACTCGCGCCCCCAGCCGCCCCACGCCTTCTCCAGCCGCATGGCGTTGAGTGCGCGCAGGCCGAACAGGCGCAGGCCGAACGCCTCGCCCGCCGTCATCAGCGCGTCGAACACGTGGCGCTGGTACTCGGCCCGCATCCAGATCTCATAGCCCAGATCGCCGGTAAAGCTGACCCGGCCGACCTGGCAGGGCGCGAGGCCGAGGTTCATCTCGCGCACGCTCATGAAGCGGAAGGCGTCGGTCGAAACCTCCTCGCCCGACACCGCCGCCAGCAGCTCGCGTGCATGCGGCCCTGCGATGGAAAGCCCACAAAGCCCCAGGCCCAGCGCCTCGACCCTGACCGACCCGTCGGTGGGCAGGAACCGGTGGAACCAGCGCAGATAGAACTCCTCTGCATTGCCCGATCCCGCCAGGAAGAAGCCCTCGCCATCCGCGCCGTGCTCGGTGCCCCAGCAGGCCACCGTCAGGTCGCCCTGCAGCTTGCCGTCCTCCTTCAGCATCGGCGCCAGGGCCATGCGGCCCGGCTGCGGGATGCGGCAGGCCAGCACGCGGTCCAGGAAGGCGCGCGCCCCCGGCCCGGTGACCGAGAACTTTGAGAAGCCCGAGATCTCCATCAGGCCGACGCGCTCGCGACAGGCGCGCACCTCCTCGGCAACGTGCTCATGGTCGGTCGAGCGGCGCCAGGAGAATTGGTCGGCCACACCCTCCGGCGCGAACCAGAGCGGCACTTCCAGCCCCCAGCTGTCGCCGAACTGCGCGCCGGCCGCCTTTAGCCGGTCGTAGATCGGCGTGGTGCGGTAGGGCCGGCAGGCCGGCAGCTCCTCGTTCGGGTACTTGATGCGGAAGCGCCGACCATAGTTCTCGCGCACCTTTGGGTTGGTGTAGGCAAGGCTCGCCCAGTCGCCGTAGCGCGCGATATCCATCGCAAAGACGTCGAAACCGGGATCGCCGTCCACCATCCAGTTGGCCAGCGCCAGCCCCACGCCGCCCCCCTGGCTGAAGCCCGCCATCACCGCACAGGCCGACCAGAAGCCCGGCAGCCCGCGGATCGGGCCGACCAGCGGGTTGC